>JACCZP010000160.1 GCA_013695885.1 Thermoleophilaceae bacterium
CCGTGGCCGCCCTCACCCCGAAGGTCGAGCTCGAGGGCGCGATGGGCGACCAGACCGTCGGCCTCCAGGCCCGGATGATGAGCCAGGCCATGCGCAAGCTCGCCGGCAACCTGAACCGCACCCACACTCTCTGCCTGTTCAGCAACCAGATCCGCGAGAAGGTCGGCGTAATGTTCGGATCGCCAGAGACCCAGCCGGGCGGCCGCGCGCTCAAGTTCTACTCCTCCCAGCGCCTCGACATCCGGCGCATCGAGACGCTCAAGGAGGGGACGGAGGCGGTCGGCAACCGGGTGCGCGTCAAGGTCGTCAAGAACAAGGTCGCCGCCCCCTTCCGTCAGGCCGAGTTCGACATCGAGTTCGGGCAGGGCGTCTCCGCCGAGGGCTGCATCCTCGACCTCGGGCTGGAGCACGGGATCGTGTCGAAGTCGGGCTCGTTCTTCTCGTACGGGGAGGAGCGGCTCGGCCAGGGACGCAACAACGCCAAGGGCTACCTGCGCGAGCACCCCGACATGGCACGCGCCATCGAGGCCCGCGTCTACGAGGCGGTGGGTATCGCTCGTGGCGAGTCCGCCGAGGGTCTGGCCACTGGTCCGGAGGAGGGGGCCGAGGAGGAGGCCGGCGCCGGGGGGGCGAGCAACGGTGCGACGGCAGTGGTAAGCCCGGTGTCGAACGGCACCCAAGACGTCGTCGCGGGGAGCGCAGACCGCCGCGCGGCCTGAGAAGGGACTTGTGCGCGGACCTCGGCCGCCCTCCACACCCGGCCTCGGCCTGCCCGAGACCCGCGGCGGACAGGTCGGCGGTAAGACGTAGTCACCCCTTCGAGGCGGAGTCAGCGCCTGGAGGCAGACTTGTCCCCGCGATGCGCCCCGCCCACGGGCGCGTCCTTGCGCCTGTGAACCCGCAGGGCTACTCTTGGCCGATGCGCGGCCGTAGCGGTCGCCACGAGACGCTTACCGGACCGAAGAGCTTTTGAGCGGGCGTTGAGCCCTAACCCAGAGAACCATCGAAACTCGATCGATTGCAAGCTATGGACGAAGAGGAGAGGAGACCGAGGGCACGTCCGTAGGAGTCCTCTGAGTCCGTCCTGATCGGGACGGTCACCCGCTCATAGCCGTCTGGTGTCTCGTGGTGTCGAGACGCACCGCCTGACGATTTTTCGCATCGGCGATCCCGCGCTAGCGCGGGGGTGGGGAGACACCCGACATGGAGATCCTGGTCGCGGCAGTGGTTGCGGCCCTTGTCGCTTCGGCGGCAGCGGCCGTGGCGGTGACCGTGGTTAGTCGACGCCTTCGGCCGGCGGGGGAAGTGGTGCGGGCGAGCGGCCTTCCCTCGGCCCCGGGTTCGAGCGCGGTAGACGGCGAGAACGGGGCCTCGGCCGCGGTGGCGCCCGAGCGGGTCCCTGCCGGCGCAGCGGTCTCGCGCCGCGACCCCGACGGTGCGACGGCCCGCCCTCCCACCACGCCGGCCGGCCAGGGCCAGGACGCCGAGCTCCGCGAGCGCCGCGCCGAGATCGCCCGCACCGAGGAGCGGTTGCTCGGCCGGGAGAAGTCGCTCGACGTCCGAATCGCCGACCTGGCCCGCCGCGAGGAATCGCTCGACGACCGCGGGCGAAACCTCGACCGCACGGGCGAGGAGCTCAAGACCGGCAAGCAGCGGCAGCTTCGCGAGCTCGAGCGGGTGGCGGGCCTGTCCACCGGCCAGGCGCGCCAGATCCTGCTCGCCGAGCTCCAGGAGGAGCTCAAGCACGACTCGGCCCGCCTCATCCGCCAGACCGAGGAGACCACCCGCCGCGAGGCCGAGCGCCGCTCGCGCAACATCCTCGCGACCTGCATGCAGCGCGTCGCGGGCAGCCACTCGGTGGAGACCACGGTCTCGGTCGTCTCGCTCGAGTCCGACGACCTGAAGGGCCGGATCATCGGCCGCGAGGGGCGGAACATCCGCGCCCTCGAGACCGTCACGGGGATCGACTTCATCGTCGACGACACCCCATCCGCGGTCGTCCTGTCCGGGTTCGACGGCGTGCGTCGCGAGGTGGCTCGACTCACGCTCGAGAAGCTGCTCGAGGACGGGCGCATCCACCCGGCGCGCATCGAGGAGGCCTTCGAGCAGTCCCGCTCGGAGCTCGACGCGCGCATCCTCGAGATCGGTGAGGGGGCGGTGTTCGAGGCCGGGCTCGGCAGCGTGCACGCCGAGCTCGCCCGGCTGCTCGGGCGCCTTCGCTATCGCACGAGCTACGGCCAGAACGTGCTCGCCCACTCGGTGGAGTGCGCGCACCTGGCCGGCCTGCTGGCCGACGAGCTCGGGGTCGGGTCGAAGACCGCCCGCCGGGCCGCCCTGCTGCACGACATCGGCAAGGCGGTCTCCCACGAGATCGAGGGCCCGCACGCGCTCGTCGGGGCGCGCCTCGTACGCCGCTACGAGGAGTCCGAGGCCGTGGCCCACGCGGTCGAGGCCCACCACAACGAGGTGGAGCCGCAGACCGTCGAGGCCGTGATAATCCAGGTGGTCGACGCCCTCTCCGGTGCCCGGCCCGGAGCGCGCGGGGACTCGCTCGAGCAGTACGTGCAGCGCCTCCAGGAGCTCGAGCGCGTGGCCACCCGCCGACCTGGCGTCGAGAAGGTGTACGCCATGCACGCCGGCCGCGAGGTGCGCGTGATCGTCTCCCCGAAGGATGTGGATGACGACACCGCCACCCTGCTCTCCCACCAGATCGCCCGCGACGTCGAACGCGAGCTCGAGTACCCCGGGCAGGTGAAGGTGACCGTCATCAGGGAGAGCCGCGCGACGGACTACGCGAAGTAGGGCTTCGGTGTCTCTCTTGCCCGCCTCGACGGCGTTCAAGAGAGACACCTTCGCCCAGCCCGGGAGGGGTCGTCCGGCATTACCCTTCCCGTCCCGTGAAGCGCTACCACCTCACCACCTTCGGGTGCCAGATGAACGAGCACGACTCCGAGCGGATGAAGGGCATGCTCGACTCGCTCGGGTACGCCGAGGTCGAGCGCCGCGACGACGCCGACCTGATCCTCTTCAACACGTGCTCGATCCGGGAGTCGGCCGACAACCGGTTCGTCGGCCACCTGGGTGAGGCCAAGCGGCTGAAAGCCGAGGACCCCGAGCGGGTGGTGGGGGTCGGTGGCTGCTGGTCGCAGTCCGTGAAGGAGAAGGTGTTCGAGCGGTTCCCGTTCGTAGACGTGGCCTTCGGCCCCGGGCAGATCCCGAAGCTGGCAGAGTTCCTCACCAGCGATTCGCTGACCGCCCAGGGCTATTTCGAGTTCGAGTCCTTCCCCGGGCACCTGCCGCCCAAGCGCGCCCGCGCCTTCCAGGGTTGGGTCCAGATCTCGGTGGGCTGCAACTGCGTCTGCTCCTACTGCATCGTGCCGTCCACGCGCGGGCGCGAGGTCTCGCGCCCGGCCGGCGACCTCGTGGCCGAGGTCGAGCGCCTGGCCGCGGACGGCGTGCGCGAGGTCACCCTCCTCGGTCAGAACGTGAACGCCTACGGGCGTGACCTGCCCCGCGGGTCGAAGGTCACGTTCGCCGAGCTGCTCGGGATGGTCGACGCGGTGGAGGGCGTAGAACGGCTTCGCTATACGAGCCCCCATCCCAAGGACATGCGTGAGGACGTGGTCCGCGCCCACGCCGAGCTGTCCTCGCTGTGCGAGCACATCCACCTGCCGCTCCAGTCCGGCTCCACCCGGGTGCTGAAGGCCATGCGCCGCACCTACGACCGCGGCCGCTACCTCGACCGTGTCGCCCTCATCCGCGAGCTCGTGCCCGACTGCGCGATCACCACGGACATCATCGTCGGCTTCCCGGGCGAGACCGAGGCGGAGTTCGAGGAGACCCTCGAGGTGGTCGAGGAGGTGCGCTACGACTCGGCGTTCACGTTCGTCTTCTCGCCGCGCCGCGGGACCGAGGCCGCCGACCTCCCCGACCAGCTTTCCCATCCGGTGAAGCGCGAGCGGATGGAGCGACTGGTCGAGGCGGTGCAGCGACGCGCTCACGAGCGCTCCCAGCGCTTCGTCGGCCGTACCGTCGAGGTGCTCGTGGAGGGACCATCGCGCACCGACGCGTCGAGGCTCCGCGGGCGCACGCGCCACAACAAGGCGGTCAACTTCGAGGGGGCGGCCGAGCCGGGCGAGCTCACGCTCGTGGACGTGGCGAGCGCGACCAGCCAGACTCTTGCCGGCGTCCAGCACGCCGGGCGCACGCTCGCGGCCGCCTGAGCCCGGCAGGGGGCACCCCGCCGGTGAGCCGGGCGAGGGAGCCCGCACTCGGAGAGCGTCCGCCGTTGACCGGAGCGGGCGGGCCCGATGAACGCGCCCCCGAGGTGATCGCCGTCTTCGGGCCCACCTCGGTGGGCAAGACCGAGGTGGCGCTCGCCCTCGCCGAACGGCTGCGTGGGCGCGGCGAGGATCCCGTCGCGATCTCGGCGGACGCCCTTCAGGTCTATCGCGGGCTCGAGATCCTCACCGGCGCGCCCACCGAGGAGGAGCAGGCGCGGCTCGAGCACCGGCTCGTCGGCTTCCTCCCGGTGAGCGCGGCTTTCTCGGTCGGCGAGTACATGCCGCTAGCCCACCGAGAGGTCGACCGCGCCCTCGCCGCCGGCCGGCGTCCGATCGTGGTGGGCGGTACCGGCCTCTACCTTCGCGCGGCCCTCAGCGACCTGAGCCTGCGGCCGCCTCCCGAGCCGGGCGTGCGCGAGCGCCTCGAGGCCGAGGCGAGCACGCGCGGCGTGCGGTCACTGCACGAGGAGCTGACGAACCGCGACCCCCAGGCCGCCCGGCGCATCGAGCCCTCCGATCGCTCGCGCGTGGTGCGCGCACTCGAGCTGCTCGAGGCCGCCGAGCACCCCGCGGCCACGCCCGCACGTCCCGAGCGCTCCGAGCTCTGGGCCGGCGATGTCCGGCGCCCCACGCTGCTCGCCGGTCTGGTGCGCGAGCGCGAGGATCTCTACCGCCGGATAGAGGCGCGCGTGGAGGCGATGGTGGCCGCCGGCGCGCCGGCGGAGGCGCGGGCGGCAATCGACGCCTCGGTCACCGCTCGTCAGGCACTCGGGTTCGAGGAGCTCGGCCGCGGCGACGTCGAGGCCCTCAAGCGCAGCACGCGGCGCCTCGCCAAGCGCCAGCTCACGTGGATGCGCAAGCTCGCGAACGTGCTTGCGATCGACCTGACCTCCACCTCCCCCGAGCAGGCGGCGGCGGAGATCCTGCGCCACACCGACGTTGCCTATAGTGCGCGCCCGCCCATGGC
>JACCZP010000374.1 GCA_013695885.1 Thermoleophilaceae bacterium
CGCAGGTGAGCGAGCAGATCGAGGAGTTCGTCTCCGACCTCGACGGCGTCGAGCGGGTCCACTCGAAGATGGTGTTCACCCCGCCGTGGTCGCCCGATCGCATGAGCGAGGACGCCAAGTTCGCCCTCGGGTACTGAGCGGGCGAGCCGCCCGTTCCCGCCGGCGGCCGGGCCCCCCTCGCTGCCCGGCCGAGGCGCTGCCTATCCGGGCAGCGGACCCGGCAGCTCCCAGAGCCACGCGGCCACCGCGTACGTCCCCGCCACGAGCAGCAAGGCGAGGCAGACGGTAAGCGCCTTCTGCCAGCCGTTCAGACCGGTGGCGCCCTCCTTCGCCCGATTCGCGTAGACCAGCGCACGCTCGAGGAGACGCTCGGCCCAGACGAACTCGAGGGCGAGCATCGCCAGCCCGAGCGGGACGAGGATCACCGGCCCCGGCCCTGGCAGCACGCCGATGGCCAGGCCGCCGACGATGAGGAGGAAGCCGGCCACCACCCAGGCCCCCCGAACCGCCTTCGAGCGCTTCTTGTGGCGGTCGCGCCGGGCGAGCAGCCGCTCGACGATCGCCGGGCGCGGCGGACTCTCGGAACCCGACCCTCGGACCTCGTCGGCCTCGGGCGGCGGGGCGGCGCTGTCGGCCGGGCCGGCGTCCTCGCTCCGGGCACGCTCGCTCACACTCGCACGGTAGCCATCCCCCCGGCCGGCGCGGCCGGCGCGGCCGGACGGCGGCCGGGTGCCTCAGGCCGTCGCTGCTCCCCCGCCCGCCGCGGTGAAGCCGCCAGGGTCCGACGGCCTATCTCCGGTCGCCACCTCGAGCAGCTCGGCCAGCGCTCCGGCGAGATGGTCGGCGAAGGACTCGATGTCCTTCACCGCGTCGAAGTCCGCGAGCAGGCCGAACTCGACCTTGCCGTGGTAGGACATGATCGCAATGGCCATCGCGTGGTTCTCGGGGAGGAACGCGACCGGGACCATCTCCTCGAGCTCGCGGCCGAGCACGTACAGCGGGATCTGCGGTCCGGGCACGTTGGTCACGATCAGGTTGAAGAGCTTGGTCGAGAAGTTGATCCGCGAGGCCAGGGCGAGCAGCGTGGGCGGACCGAGGTCGGTCAGACCGGTGAGCGCCTCCGCCGCGAGCGCCTGCTTCGACGCCTTCAGGTCGCCCATCTGGCGGGAGACCGTCCGCAGCCGCTCCACAGGGTCGTCGATGTAGACGGGCAGGGGCCCACGCATCGCGGCGATCTGGTTGCCGAGCGCTCCGGCCCCCTCGTCGCCCCGGATCGAGACCGGCACGAGCGCCTGGAGCTCGAGGCCCTCGGTGCGCACCCCGCGCGAGCGCAGCCAGCGGGCCAGCGCGCCGGAGACGACCGCGAGTACCACGTCGTTGACGGTGCCGCCGAGTGCGTCCTTGATCGCCTTGAAGTCCTCCAGGCGACTGGACACCCACCACGCCCGCCGGTGCGGCCCGATCTCCACGTTCAGCGGGGTCTCGGGCGCCCGGTTGATCCGCGCCCACGCGATCTCCCCCGCGCCCTGCACCCGCTCCGCCGCCCACGTCAGCGTGCGGCGCGGCCGCAGCGAGGCGTTCACCGCCCGGCGGGTCAGCGCGACCGGGGTGCGGACGGCGTCCCACACCCCCTCGGCCAGCAGCTCGACCCCGGAGGGCTCGGGGTTCGGCTCCCACGCCGGCGGCGGGCCGCCCTCCTCGTCGGGCTCGGCCGACAGGTCGAAGATCACCTGCATGAGGTCCACTCCGCCCACTCCGTCCACGAGCGCGTGGTGGGCCTTGGCCACGATCGCCCAGCGTCCGCCCTCGAGGCCCTGCACCAGCCAGTTCTCCCAGAGCGGCCGATGGCGGTCGAGACGCTGAGAGAACAGCCGTCCCACCAGCTCGCGCAGCTCGGCGACCGTCCCCGGCGTGCGCAGCGCAGTGTGGCGAACGTGGTACTCGAGCGAGAAGTCCGGGTCGTCGATCCAGAAGGGGTGGCCCATCTCGAGGCGCGGCACGGCGAGCTTCTGGCGGTAGCGGGGGAGGCCCTCGAGCTTGGCCCCGATGTGATCGAGGTACTCGGGGTAGGACGGGGGCGTGCCCTCGAAGATCGCGGTCACCCCCACGTGCATGTGGGAGGAGCGCTTCTCCTGGTGGAGGAAGGACGCGTCGAGCGAGGAGAGACGGTCCATGTGCCTCTGCGCCACGGCTAGACGATAACCCCGGCCCGTGAGCGGCGTGCGCGCACCGGCGCGGACCCGCCGCCGCCCGTCCGCCACACTGACGACGTGCGCTGGCGCCCCGTGGTCTACGTGATGATGGCCGTGCAGGCCGTGCTGGTGATCGGCTTCGCGGCGCTCGCGTTCTCCGGCGTCATCTCCCTGAGCGGATCGAACGACGGAGCGCAGGCGGCGGAGCGCCCGGCCGCGGACCGCTTCGACGAGCGCCGAGCCTTCGAGCTCCTGCGCCGGCAGGTCGCGCTCGGCCCGCGCCCGGCGGGCTCACCGGCGTCGCGGAGCCTGGCCGAGGAGCTGCGCCGCATGCTCCCGGGTGGACGCTTCCAGCCCGTGCCCGGGGGGCTGCGCAACGTGATCGGCACGGTGCCGGGCCGCGACCCCCGCCGTACGGTGGTGGTGGGCGCCCACTACGACACCAAGGACCTCCCGGGCTTCGTGGGGGCCAACGACGGAGCGTCGGGCACCGCGGTGCTCGTGGAGCTGGCGCGCACCCTGCGGCCGCGCACCATCCGGCCCACCGTGGTGTTCGTGGCCTTCGACGGCGAGGAGAGCCCGGCCGGCACGGCCGACGGCGACTTCGAGACCCAGGGCCTCCGCGGCGCGCGCACGGCCGCGGCGAGCCTCCGCCGCGCCGAGGCGATGATCCTGCTCGACTTCGTGGGCGACCGGCAGCTCTCCATCCCGCGCGAGCTGAACTCTGACGCGCGGCTGTGGTCGCGGCTGCGGGCGGCCGCCAGCCGGGTGGGCGCCGGACGGGCCTTCCCGGCCGCCACCCAGGGCCCGATCTCCGACGACCACCTGCCCTTCTTGGCGGCGGGCGTCCCGTCCATCGACCTGATCGACTTCGACTTCCCCTGCTGGCACCGGACCTGCGACGACCTGTCGGCGGTGTCCCCCCGCTCGCTCGACCTCACCGGGGAGACGGTGAGGGAGCTGCTGGCTAGCCTCTGAGGGGATGCCCGCGACCGTAGAGACCCGCTCCCGAGCGCCCGAGAAGCTCCTGCTGGCCGCGCCTCGCGGCTACTGCGCGGGGGTGGATCGCGCGGTGCAGACCGTCGAGCGTGCGCTCGACCTCTACGGGCCACCGGTGTACGTGCGCAAGGAGATCGTCCACAACAAGCACGTGGTCGAGCAGCTCTCCGCCCGCGGAGCGGTGTTCGTCGAGGAGGAGACCGAGGTGCCCGAGGGCGCCACAGTCGTCTTCTCCGCCCACGGCGTGGCCCCGAGCGTGCACGCCAACGCCGCGGAGCGCCGACTCTCGACGATCGACGCCACCTGTCCGCTGGTCACCAAGGTGCACGTCGAGGCGCGCAAGTTCGCCGCGCAGGGCTACACGATCGTGCTGATCGGCCACGGGGGCCACGAGGAGGTCGAGGGCACGATGGGCGAGGCGCCGGAGAGCACCGTGCTCGTCGAGTCCGCGGAGGACGTCGACCGGCTCGTGGTCGAGGACCCCGAACGGGTGGCCTACGTGACCCAGACCACGCTGTCGGTGGACGAGACGCGGTCGATAATCCAGCGGCTGCGCGAGCGCTTCCCGGCCGTCACCGGACCGCGTACCGACGACATCTGCTACGCCACCACGAACCGCCAGATGGCTATCCGCCAGATGGCCCGCGAGTGCGACCTCGTGCTCGTCGTCGGCTCACGGAACTCATCCAACTCGCAGCGCCTCGTGGAGGTGGCTCGCGACCACGGGGCGGCGTCGCACCTGATCGACAATGAGGCCCAGATCGACGAGGCCTGGCTCGAGGACGCACGCGTGGTCGGCATCTCCTCCGGAGCCAGCGCGCCCGAGGAGCTCGTCCAGGGAGTGGTCGACTTCTTCCGCGCTCGGGGGACCGAGGACGTATCCGAGTTCGACGTCATCAAGGAGGACGTCCGCTTCATGCTTCCGAAGGAGATCCGCACCGCCCTGAAGGCGCGCGGGTAGGCGTCGGGGCCCGAGCGACTCCGCCCTACCGGCTGGCCACCGCGAGCTCGTCGATCGAGTCCTCGATCCCGCGGGCCACGATGTCGGCGTCGGGCATGCAGTCCGGGTCGCCATACACACCGAAGCACGCGTCATCGCCCACGGTGGTCATCCCGATCGAGACGCCGTGTCCCTCGGATAGGGGCACCACGGGGTGGGCGGCCTCGAGCTCGCAGCCGAGCATGTAGAGCGCCATCCGCGGCCCCGGGATGTTCGAGACCGTCAGGTTGAACGTCCACGAGCTCGACACCGCGCGCGAGACGGCGCGCTGGACGGTGCGCGGCGCGTACTCGAGCGCGCGCAGGAGGTCGTCGCCACCCTGAGGCTCGCCCGTTCGCTTGCTGCGGTCCATCTGGGCCTTGACGCTCTCGAGGCGGCGCACCGCGTCGGGCTCGTCGCACGGGAGGTCGAGGAAGACGAACGAGATCCGGTTCCCGAGGTCCTTGGTCGAGCCCTCGGCGCGGACGCTCACCGGGACCATCGCCTTTAGTGGGGCCGCGGGCTCGGACCGGCCGTCGAGCGCGCCGCGCACGCCGGAGGCCGCGGCCGCCAGCACGACGTCGTTGACGGTGGCGTCGAACCGGCCCTTGATGCGCCGCAGATCCTCCAGCGGTCGTCGGGCGAAGGCAAGGTGGCGGTGAGGGGAGAGAGGCCGGTTCAGCGCGCAGGCTCCGCGGGCCGGCGACGCCGAGCGCAGTAGGGCACGTCCAGCCCGGAGCGCGCGCGCCGGGAGCGCCATCATGCGCCGCGGCGAGCTGAGGGTCTCCAGGTTCGAGCGCCAGAGCTCGAGGCCCGTTCCGAGGCGGCCCAGCACTCCGCCGGCGGCCAGGGCCAGCGGCCCGGCCCTGGGAGAGGGGTGCCAGCCCTCGAGCGCGGGGGCCGGCGGGTCGGGCGTCGGATCGAGGAGGAGCGACATGAGCTCGACGGCGGCCAGCCCGTCGACCATGCAGTGGTGGGCCCTGCCGATGATCCCGATGCAGCCGCCGGGCAGATCGTCGGCCACGCGGAGCTCCCACAGCGGCCGGCTCGGGTCGAGAGGGGTCGACATGGCCTCGTCCACCGCCGCGCCGAAGTCGCGCTCGGCGGTGCGCCTGACGTGCCGGGCCACCGAGAAACCGGCGTCGTCCACCCACACCGGGTTGCCGATCCCGAAGGGCACGTGCTCGACGCGCTGGCGGTAGCGGGGCGCACGGTGCATGCGTCCGGCGATGTGGTGGCGGATCTCCTCGAAGGTCGGCGCGGGTCGATCGTCGGGCGGGGCGAACAGGGCCCCCCAGCCGACGTGCATGTGGGCGGTCGGGCTCTCGATATCGAGGAACGACGAGTCGAGCGCGGTCAGGCGGTCGCTCACGGAACTGCTCCCTGGCGTCGGGGCGGGGGAGCCCACGACCGTAACAGCGGGCGCTCGGGGGCGGTATCGATCGTTCGTCCGGTGCGTGGTCCGGGTCGGTGCCGGCGTCGTGCCCAGGGCTCTGCCCGGCCGTACGCCGGAGTGCTCAGCTCCCGTCCACCGGCGAGATCGGCGTGAACTGCACGCCATGGAGGCGCAGGCCCGGAGAGTCGGCCACCACGGTGTCGCCGGTCTCGTAGAGGCCGGGACGCACCGATCCCGACAGCACCGCCCACGCGCCTCCGGCCGCGTAGGAGAAGGACGCGGCCGCCCCCGCGTCACTGGCTTCGAGGTAGTCCTCGCCCTCGATCCAGTCCCTGACGAGCTCGAGGCGCTCGCGGTCGGCGGGCAGGCGCAGGTCCGCGGTCTGGGGCTCGAGGAGGACGCCCGGCTCGTCCTCGGGGTGCACGGGCTCGAGCGGCTCCGGGAGCGCGGTCTCGGGGTCGAACCCGGCGAGCGCCTCCTGCACGGCGAGCTCGGTCTCCCGGTACTCGCCCTCCCCGTAGTGGAGATGGACGAGACGCGCGGCATGGTCGAACAGGTAGCGCCCCGGCCAGCCGGGGTTGCCGTAGCGGCGCCACACCTCGAAGTCCGGGTCGAGCACCACCGGGTGGTGGATCTCGAGCCGCTCGACGGCTTCGGCCACGACCTCGGGGTCGCGCCCGAACGAGTACCCCGGCGTGTGGACGCCGACCACGAGCAGACCGCGGTCGGTGTAGCGCTCGTGCCACGCTCGGACGTAGGGCAGCGTGCGCAGCGAGTTGACGCGCGCGTGGTCCCAGAACTCCACCAGCATCGGCCCTTTGTGCGCTCGCGGCGCGACGTTCAACCAGTCGAGGTGGCGCGGGAACTCGGGCGCGTGGATCTCGGCTTCGGAGGGCGGGCGCACGAGTCCTATCTTGGCGGCCCCAGGTCGAGGGGGTCCAGAATATGTGTGTTAGCTTGTGGCCATGCGATTGCACATCAGCCTGTCGGACGAGCTGGTGGCCGAGCTCGACCGGCGTGTCGGGCGCCGGGCGCGAAGCTCGTTCATCGCGGCCACCCTTCGCCACGCCCTGGACGACCGGCGCCGATGGGACGAGATCGAATCGGTGATGGGCGCCGTCGCGGACGAAGGCCACGAATGGGATCGAGACCCGGCCGCGTGGGTCAGCGCCCAGCGGAGAGGCGACCAGCGGCGCGTCGGGTGACCGCCGGCGGGCACCATCTTCTCCTTGACACGACGGTACTGATCGACGTCCTTCGCGGCCGGCCCGCTGCCGCCCGCCTGCGTCTCCTCCGCTCGACCGCGCCTGTCCCGTACGTCTGTGCGATGAACGTCGAGGAGATATGGCGCGGGCTCCGACCGGGCGAGGAGCGAGCGGCGGAGCGGTTGGTGCGCGCGCTCCGACTCGCCCCGCTCGGCGCGGAGGAGGGCCGCCTCGGCGGAGAGTGGCGACGCGAGCACGCCGCGCGCGGCATCACGTTGAGTCAGGCCGACTGCCTGGTCGCGGCCGCCGCGGTCGGCGTGAACGCTCGCGTCGCCACCGGCAATCCCAAGGACTTCCCCATGGCCGGTGTCCCGGTCGAGGACTGGCCGGTCGGGCGGTGACTCACCGGCCGGTGGGCCGCTGACTCATCGCTCGACGCCCCGCCGCGCCGCCACGGCCGCCTGGCCGTAGGAGATGCCCCCGTCGTTCGGGGGCAGCCGCTCGGGCACGAGCACGCGCAGGCCCGCGGCGGTGAGCGCCGCCGCGGTCCGCTCCAGCAGCAGGCGGTTCTGGAAGACGCCGCCCGAGAGGACCACGGTGGCGAGGCCGTGGCGCTCGGCGATCGTCGCGCAGGCGTGCGCGCTCGCCGCGGCCACGCCGTTGTGGAAGCGCGCGGACGCCGCCTCGAGCCGGGTGCCGCGGGCCAGGTCCTCAGCCACCGCCCGCACGGTCTCGCGCGCGTCGAGCTCCAACGGCGGCTCCGCCCCCGCGGATATCGGGAGTGGGTACGCGCCGCGCTCGGAGGCATCGGCGGCGGCCTCGAGCTCGACCGCCGCCTGCCCCTCGTAGTTCACCCGCGGAGCCAGGCCGCAGAGCGCGGCCACCGCGTCGAAGAGGCGACCGGCGCTCGTGGTCACCGGCGAGGAGAAGCCGGTCCGGGCGAGCTCGGCGATCACCCCCCAGCGGTCCGGCTCGACCCACGGCGCGAGGACCGCCGGTAGCGGCGGCTCGGGTCCGTAGGCCTCCACGAGCCACGCGCACGCCATCCGCCAAGGCTCGCGCACGGCGCGCTCGCCCCCGGGCATCCGCACCGGCCGCAGGTGCCCGGCGCGCTCGAAGCCGGCGAGATCGCCCACCAGCAGCTCGCCCCCCCACACCGTCCCGTCCGTCCCGTACCCGGTGCCGTCGTAGATCGCGCCCACGGCCGGTCCGCGCTCGCCGTGCTCCGCCAGGCAGGCGGCGAGGTGGGCGTGATGATGCTGGACCCCCACCAGGTCCACGCCCTCGCGCTCGAGGGCGTAGCCCGTCGACAGGTAGTCGGGGTGCAGGTCGTGGGCCACGACCTCGGGAGCGACCGCGAACAGGCGCTCGAAGTGCTCGACGCCCTCGCGGAAGGACACGAGGGTCTCGTAGTTCTTCAGGTCGCCCACGTGGTGGCTGACCCAGGCGTGCGTGCCCTTGGCGACGCAGAACGTGCTCTTCAGCTCCGCGCCGCAGGCCAGCACGGGTCGGGTCGCCGGAACCGGCAGCGTGACGCTCGCCGGCACGAAGCCGCGCGAGCGCCGGAGCACGAGCGGACGGCGGGCGCTCCCTACGTCCACCACCCGCACCACCGAGTCGTCGGTGCGGGTGTGGATCGGGCGGTCGTGGAGGAGGAAGCGGTCGGCTATGGGCGTGAGTCGCGCGAGCGCGTCCTCGTCCCCGTAGGCGATCGGCTCGTCGGAGACGTTGCCGCTGGTCATCACGAGCGCCGGCGGTCCGTCGCTGCCGCCGGCCCCCGCGAAGTCCTCCATCAGCACGTGGTGGAGCGGCGAGTACGGCAGCATCACTCCGAGCTCGGTCGAGCCGGGAGCCACCGAGGGGGCGACGGGCGCTCGCTCGAGGCGAGGCGCCAGCACGATCGGCCGCTCGCGGCCGACGAGCAGCGCCTCCTCCTCCGCGCCGAGAGCCACCAGCGCCAGGGCGCCCCAGAGGTCGCAGGCCATGAGGGCGAAGGGCTTGTCCTCACGGTGCTTGCGAGAGCGCAGAACGGCCACGGCACCCTCGTCGTCGGCGCGGCAGGCCAGGTGGAAGCCGCCGACGCCCTTGACGGCGACCACCAGACCGTCGCGCAGCGCCTGCGCTGCGGCCTCGACGGCGTCGCGCTGCCCGTCTAGATCGAGCGCTCGCCCGTGGCCGTCGGCCAGCCACGCCTGCGGACCGCACACCGGGCACGCGTTCGGCTGGGCGTGGAAGCGGCGGTCGGCCGGGTCCTCGTACTCCGCCTGGCATCTCGCGCACATCGCGAAGCCGGCCATGGTGGTGAGCGGGCGGTCATACGGCACGCCGCGGACGATCGTGAACCGCGGGCCGCAGTTCGTGCAGTTCACGAACGGGTAGCGAAAGCGCCGATCGTCGGGGTTGCGGAGCTCCGCGAGGCAGTCCTCGCAGGTGGCCGCGTCGGGGGACACGGCGGCCGAGGGCTCGTCCCCGGCCGCGCTCGCCGCGATCGTGAAGCCGCGCTCCCCGGTCGGCGGGACCTCCTCGCGGACGAGCCGCTCCACCGAGGCGAGCGCCGGCGCCTCGCGGGGTAGGCGCACGAGGAAGGTCTCCACCGCGCCTCCGTCGCCCTCGAGCTCGACCACGGCGCCAC
The DNA here is from genome assembly GCA_013695885.1 of Thermoleophilaceae bacterium. Lineage (GTDB taxonomy): Bacteria > Actinomycetota > Thermoleophilia > Solirubrobacterales > Thermoleophilaceae > JACCZP01. Next base: position 9,404 of record JACCZP010000374.1, read on the forward strand.
GGGCGTCGTTCCACACCGCCCCGTCGAGCCCGAGCTCACCCGCCAGTCGGTACACGAATGGCCGAAAGCCCACGCCCTGGACGGTGCCCTCCACGCGGGCGCGGACCCGCCGGCGTGTGGTCGTGCCCGCGGCCCGCCCCGTGCGGGCGCTCACCCGGCCGTCTGGGCCGGCAGCTCCACCAGCTCACGTAGCACGTGGTAGGCGCTGGCCTGGGCCTCCTGGATGCGCGGAATGTGCTCGGAGCGGGTGACGACCACATGGTCGGCCAGGTGCTCGCC
>JACCZP010000184.1 GCA_013695885.1 Thermoleophilaceae bacterium
GTCGACCCCACCGCGCGCCCACTCGACGAGACGGGCGCCGGCTCCTCGACCATCCCGTTCCACTCGCAGCACGACGGGCAGCGACCGTGCCACTTGGGACTCGCGTGACCGCAGGCGGTACAGGCAAAGAGGGTGCGCCCGGCCACCATGTGAACCTAAGCGCGCAGGCGGACGTTCTCGCCCCCCGTGCGTGCTTTGATCTGCGCCTTGCGACGGCGTCCATCTCGCCGTCGGCGCCCGGCGAGCCGTTGGAGGTGACGGAGGCGCACGGCCGCCTGAGCGCTCCTCGCCTGGACCTGCGGCCGGTAGTCGCGCGTCCCGGTGGCCACAACCGTCAGACTGACGCCGGTGCAGAGCGCGGTCATCGGGCACGTCGAGTGGGTGCAGTTCGCGCGGGTCGAGCGCCTTCCCGCCTCCGGGGAGATCGTCCATGCGCTGGAGTGGTGGGAGGAGGCGGCCGGCGGCGGGGCGGTGGCCGCGGTGGAGCTCGCGCGCCTCGGTGGTGAGGTCACCCTGTTCACCGCGCTCGGCGACGACGACCTCGGGGCGCGCGCCCGTGAGCGCTTGGAGGACCTCGGGGTACGCGTGCTCGCCGGCATCCGTGACGGGCCCCAGCGCCGGGCGTTCACCTTCCTCGACGCGGTCGGCGAGCGAACCATCACCGTCATGGGAGACCGCATGGTGCCGAGCGGCGGAGACTCGCTTCCCTGGAACGAGCTCGACGGCTGCGCCGCGGCCTTCTTCACCGGCGGCGACGCCGGGGCGCTCGCGCACGCCCGCCGTGCGCAGGCTCTGGTGGCCACCCCCCGGGCCGGGGACGTGCTCCTCGAGGCCGGAACGCGCCTCGACGCCCTGGTCGGCAGCGGCAGTGACCCCGGCGAGCGCCTGCCCCGGCCTCCCGACCCGGCCCCTGAAGTGACGGTGGAGACGCTCGCGGCCGAGGGCGGTCACTTCGAGCGGGCGGACGGCTCGGCCGGCGACTTCCCGTCGGCGTCGCCCCCGGGCGCCCTCAAGGACGCCTACGGCGCCGGCGACTGCTTCGCCGCCGGACTCACCCACGCGCTCGGACGGGGGGAGCGGTTGGACCAGGCCCTAGCCCTCGCCGCTCGCTGCGGCGCGGAGTGCCTGACCCGCCGGGGGCCGTACGGGGGTCCAGCGACGCGGTGAGCTATGCGGTGGGGGCCGCGCCGTTCGCCGTGGCGGCGGTGGCCCTCCTCGTGCTCCGGTGGTCGGCCGGCCGGGCCGGTGCGGCCACGCTCGCCGCCGCGGCACTCGGCGCACTGCTGTCGCCCGACCTCGAGGCCGGCGCCATCCCCGGCTCGCTCGCGGAGGGTGCGGCAATCTGCGCACGCGTGCTGGTCATCCTCTTCGGCGGCCTGCTGCTGCACAACGTGCTCTCGCGGGGCGGCGCGGTGGGGGAGGTCACCCGGTTCCTCGATCGCGTCGAGCCCGACCGCGAGGCCCTCGCCCTGCTCGTCGTCCTCGGCGTGGGCCCGTTCTTCGAGTCCGTCACCGGCTTTGGGCTCGCCGTGGTCATCGGCGCGCCGATCCTCCTAGCCGCCGGCTTCGATCCACTGCGGGCGGCGGTGCTCGCCTGCTGGTCGCAGTGTGCGGTCCCGTGGGGAGCGCTCGGCGTGGGGACGACCGTGGGCGCGGATCTGTCGGGCCTCGGATTCGGCGAGCTGTCGGACGTGAGCGCGCTGCTGAGCCTTCCGCTGTTCGCCCTCTACGGGCTCGCCTCGCTCGTGCTCGCAGGCGGTGCCGCCGCGGTTCGCCGCCATGGCGCCGAGGCGCTCGGTCTGGGGCTTCTGGCCGGCGGAGCGACGCTGGCGGTCAGCGTGCTGCTCGTTCCCGAGCTGTCCGGCGCGCTGGCCGCGGCGCTCGCGGCAGGAGTCTTCCTCCTCCGACGTCGACGGCGCCTCCGCGAGCTTCGTCCGCCGGTGCGGGCCGTGGCTCCGTACGCGCTCCTCCTGATCCTTCTTGTCGTCGCCACCGGCCCTCCCGCGGTGCAGGCGGCCATCGAGTCGCTCGGACCGGCGCTCACCGGTCCCGCGCCGTGGCTGTTCCTCTCCGCGCTCGCCGCGGCAGCGCTGCTCGCGGTGACGCCCGCCGCGAGCGCCGAAGC
>JACCZP010000185.1 GCA_013695885.1 Thermoleophilaceae bacterium
ACGTGGCCCGCGCCGTAGGAGCCCTCGGGGATGTCGCCCTCGAAGTCGAAGTAGGAGAGCGGGTGGTCCTCGACGTGCACCGCGAGGTGGTTGTCCTTCGGGTCGGGCGGCAGCCCCTTCGGCACCGCCCAGGACACGAGCACGCCCTCGCGCTCGAGGCGCAGGTCCCAGTGGAGGCTCGTGGCGTGGTGCTCCTGGACCACGAAGCGCGGCGCCCGACCCTCCGCCGAGACGGGCTCCGCGGCCTCCGCCGTGCCCGGCTCGGGGGTGCCGTCGGGGTCGCGCCTGCGTCGGTATTCCTCGAGGGAGTCGGTCACGGTGGCGGTATATCCCGCGACGCCCGACAAGGCGGCGTCTCCTTCCTTTGGCCGGGTCGGATTATCGATCCGACGTCACGGGCATGCTTGGCGCATCGACAACGGTGTGCCTCTGACGCCCGAGCGGCGGTGAGGCACGCTCCAACGACACGGAAGGGAGAACATTATGCGAGGCGGTCTTATCTGGACCATCGTCGGGATACTGCTCATCATCGCCCTGGTGATCTTCATCTTGAGTCGCATCTAGGTCCGGTCTCGGCGGCGCGGGCGTCGGGAGGCGCTCGGACCGCCGAGCACCGGGCCTTAAGCTCCGGGCGCGATCGTCCTCGCCCACGCCGGCGATTGGATCGAGGCGGTCGTGCTCGGCTTCCCGGCCATCGCGTTCGGGGTCTGGCTCGCGGTCACGCAGCTGCGTGACCGCTGGCGCCGGGGCTAGCTCAGAAGGATCTCTTGCCTACCCCGGTGCGCAGCTCGTCTACGCGCAGCGGGCCTCCGGACCCCGGCGCGAGCGGCGGGGTGTCGAGCCCGGCGCCGTCGCGCATGCCGGCCATGAGCTCGAGAAGGGCTTCCCCGCTGGTTCGACGCGGCTGCCATCCGAGCTCTTCCCGCGCGCGGGTCGTGTCCATGAGAGGCATGCCGAGCGCCATGTCGAGCCAGCCCGGCTCGGTGGGCTGGAGACGGGCGCGCCAGGTGAGCGAGGCCGCCCCGCGCAACACCGAGGCGGGTACCGGCACCGTCCTCGCACCCAGGAGCCGTCCCAGCTCCGGCGGGTCGAGCACCGGCTCGGCCGCGACGTTGAAGGCACCGCGTGCCCCCCCGGTCACGGCCAGGCGGTAGGCCTCGGCTATGTCGTGGGAGTGAACGGCCTGGAAGCGCAGGTTCTCGAGGTCGGGGACCACGGGGATGAGGCCGGGTCGGACGAGGAATCCCGGTAGGAACGGGCCGGCGAACAGCCGGCGGATGCCCGAGGCCGCCTCGCGCGCGAAGATCAGTCCCGGACGCAGGCGCACCACCCGCACGGATGGGCTCTCCGCCTCGAAGGCGTCGAGGCGGCGCTCCACCTCGGCCTTGTGCCGGGAGTAGAAGGAGGTCGCGATCCCGTCCGTCGGCCAGCTCTCGGCCACGCGGGGATCCTTCGGGCCGGGCGAATAGGCGCCCACCGAGGAGGCGTAGACCAGCGACGGGACTCCCTCCTCGCCCGCGGCGCGAAACACGCGCTCGCTGCCGTCGACGTTGGTGGCGTAGGTGGTGTCCTCGTCCCGCGAGGGTTGAATCAGCCACGCGAGATGGACCACGGCGTCCGCGCCCCGGAACAGTGGCCGGAGGTCGGACCGGGAGACGTCGGCCACCGCCCACTCGACCTTCGGCACCTCGAGGGCGGGGCGACGTCGAGCCAGGCCGATGATCACGTCCACCGCGGGATCGTCGGACAGCGCCCGCACCACGCTCGATCCGACGTTGCCGGTGGCCCCGGTCACTACGACGCGCATCGTCGTCAACTACCCGCACATGCCGGGGAACGAACGGCGACGTCGTCGCCCAGCCGACACCGTTCAGTCCAACCCGGAGTTTGCCCGCCGGGAGCCCTGGGTAGACGGAGCCTCGTCCCGGACGAGGAGACTTCAGGTGGCCGAAAACCCAATCGAGATCCAGCGCTACCTCAAGGGCGTCGACTACCCCGTCACGAAGGGCGACCTCATCTCGCACGCCGAGGACAACGACGCGCCCGACGAGGCCATCGAGCAGCTCCAAGCGATGAACGAGGAGCAGTTCGACGGGCCGGAAGAGGTGATGGAGGCTCTCGGAGCCTCCTGATCCCTCTGCCGTGCCGCCGCCCGTGTGCACGGCGGTGGTGATCGCCACGCGGAACCGGCCGCTCGAGCTGGCCGCGACGGTGGGGCGGCTGCGGGACCTGCCGGAGCGGCCTTCGGTGGTGGTCGTCGACAACGCCTCGGATGCGGGGTCGGTGGCGCCTGCCTTCGACGACCCGGAGGTAGAGGTGGTGCGCCTGAGCCGCAACCTGGGCGGGGCGGCGCGCACGGTCGGCGCGCGGCGCATCGCGTCGCCCTACGTCGCCTTCTCCGACGACGACTCCTGGTGGGCGCCCGGTGCGCTGACCGAAGCCGCGGAGATCCTGGACGCCCATCCGCGCCTCGGCCTCCTGGCGGCGCGGGTGCTGGTCGGGCCCCAGAAGCGCGAGGACCCGGTGTGCGAGGCCATGCGCTCGAGCCCCCTCCCTCATCGGTCCGATCTCCCCGGACCGCCGGTGCTCGGCTTCGTGGCGTGCGGAGCGGTCATCCGCCGCGCGGCCTTCCTCGCGGTCGGGGGCTTTCATCCCCGCTTCGGGATCGGCGGCGAGGAGGAGCTCCTGGCCCTCGACCTCGCCACGGCCGGATGGGGGCTCGCCTACGTCGACCGCATCGTGGCCCACCACCATCCCTCCCCTGGCCGCGACCCCTCCGCGCGCCGGCGCGGCCAGCTGCGAAACGCGCTGTGGTCGGCGTGGCTGCGGCGTCCCGCGGGGGCGGCGGCGCGGGCGACGGTGCGGCTCGTGGCGGGGCATCCTCGGTCACGGGAGACGGCCGGCGCCTTCATCGACGCCGTGCGGGGCCTCCGGTGGGTCGCGCACGAGCGGCGTGCGGTGCCGCGCGAGGTGGAGTGGGCGGTGCGGGCGCTGGAGTAGCCGGCTTCCGCGAGTGGCGGACGTCCGCGCCGGAGCCGCCGAGGTCTCGGATGGTGCGACAATCCATCGATGGCGCGCGATCCTGATTCGTGGTGGCTTGACGAGCGCGTACATGCCGGCCGCGAGCATTTCGACGAGCAGCACGCGCGGCGCTATGACGCCAAGATGGACGCCCAGGCCGCCGAGGAGGTCTGCCTACTTCAAGAAGCGGGCGCCCTTGATCGCACATGCTCGGTCGTCGACATCGGCGCTGGCAGCGG
>JACCZP010000261.1 GCA_013695885.1 Thermoleophilaceae bacterium
GTCGGGGCTACCACTGGGGCATGGCTACCTTCCACCCGGCGCTGCCGCGCGGCGCGCGGGTCTCCACCGTGCAGAACGGCAGCGTCGAGGAGATCCTCCTCGGGCCGGCACACGAGAACGACGGCACGTTCAACCTGATGGGCTCGCTGCGCACCTCGATGGCTACCTGCGGCCACGAGGACATCGCCTCGTTCCACCGCGCCGAGGTGATGGTGGCTCCCGCGCTCCAGACCGAGGGCAAGCAGCTTCAGCGCGACCAGGCCATCGGCATGGGCGCGCGGACGACCGCCGCCGCGCCGAGCACCAACGGCGCTTCGCAGGACGGCGAGCAGCCCGCTGAGGCGGTGTATCCCGCGGCCGACCACGCGCCGCCCAGCGCAGATCCCATCCTGGCTTGAACCCGAGCCGCGATAAGCGGCGCATCTCGGTGGCCGACGGTCGCTCGCGTGCAGAGCACGCGTCGCTCTCGCCCGCCGCCGACCTGCTTGCTTCTCCCGGCTCGGTAGGGGTGTTGGATGAGGCGCCGCCGGCGGTCGCCGGCGAGGCCGCGGCGGCTACCGATCAGGTGCTGGTCCTCGACTTCGGTGGGCAGTACTCGCAGCTCATCGCCCGCCGCGTGCGCGAGCAGGGGGTCTTCTCGGAGCTCCTGCCCCACGATGTCCCGCTGGAGGAGATCCGCCGGCGCGCGCCGCTCGGACTGATCCTGTCCGGGGGCCCCTCGTCGGTCTACGCCGAGGGCGCACCGCGACTGCGCCCCGAACTGCTCGAGCTGGGCGTGCCCGTGCTCGGGATCTGCTTCGGCATGCAAGCGATGGCCATGGAGCTCGGGGCTCGCGTCGACGGCGCGGCGGCCGGGGAGTTCGGCCGCACGCCGCTCTCGGTGCGCGAGCCGGGTCGTCTCCTGGCCGGCGTCCTCGGCGAGCAGACCTGCTGGATGTCCCACCGCGACCACGTTCTGGATCCCCCGCCAGGCTTCACCGCGCTGGCCTCCTCGCCGGCCTCTCCGGTCGCGGCCTTCGAGAACGTCGAGCGCGGCCTCTACGGCATCCAGTTCCACCCCGAGGTGGTCCACACCCCGTGCGGGAGCATGGTGCTGGCCACCTTCCTGAGCGATGCCTGCGGCGCCGAGCGCGACTGGAGCCCGGCCTCGGTGGCCGACGAGCAGATCGAGCGCATCCGAGCCCAGGTGGGCGACGGCCAGGTCATCTGCGGGCTGTCCGGGGGGGTCGACTCCGCGGTGGCCGCGCTGCTCACCCACCGCGCGGTCGGCGACCAGCTCACCTGCGTGTTCGTGGACCACGGGCTGATGCGCAAGGGCGAGGGCGCCCAGGTCATCGAGGCGTTCCGCGACCACTTCAGAGTGCCGCTCGTGGCCGTCGACGCCGAGGAGCGCTTCCTCGGTCGCCTCGCGGGGGTCACCGACCCCGAGCGCAAGCGCAAGATCATCGGCGAGGAGTTCGTGCGCGTGTTCGAGGAGGAGGCCTCGCGCATCGGCGAGCCCGAGTTCCTCGTCCAGGGCACCCTCTACTCCGACGTGATCGAGTCGGGCGGGGGCACCGGCACCGCCACGATCAAGTCACACCACAACGTCGGCGGCCTGCCCGAGCGCCTCGGCTTCGAGCTCGTCGAGCCCCTGCGCGCGCTGTTCAAGGACGAGGCGCGCCAGGTGGGCACCGAGCTCGGCCTGCCCGACCGCCTGATCTGGCGCCAGCCCTTCCCTGGCCCCGGCCTGGCCATCCGCGTGGTCGGCGGCGAGGTCACCCGTGAGCGCCTGGACGTGCTGCGCGAGGCCGACGCCGTGCTCCAGGAGGAGATCCGCGCCGCCGGCCTCTACCGCGAGCTGTGGCAGTCGTTCTGCGTGCTTCCGGCCGAGCTGCGCACGGTCGGGGTCCAGGGCGACGGGCGCACCTATGGCCACGTGATCGTCATCCGGGCGGTGACGAGCGACGACGCCATGACCGCCGACTGGGCCCGCCTGCCCTACGACCTGCTCGAGCGTGTGGCCGCGCGGATGGTGAACGAGATCCCTGCGGTGGGGCGGGTGACGCTGGACATCACCTCGAAGCCGCCGGGGACCATCGAGTGGGAGTGAGGGGCGCGTTCCTGCGCTCGTGACGCGACAACGTCAGGCGCTGCATCTATGTGATGCACGACTGTGATCTCGACCCGGGTGCGATCGACCGCGCCTTTCAGCGGGCCAACCCGGTCAGGTGCGAGTGTCCCTGGCGGAGCCGCCCGCTCTTACCCGCCCGCGCGCCTCAGCAGCGGCAGCGGGTCGATCGCCTGGCCCCCCTTGCGGTAGCCCGGGTCCGTCCACACCTCGAAGTGCAGGTGGCAGCCGCGGGCGTTGCCCGTGGCCCCGACCGTGCCGATCGGCGCGCCCGCCCGCACCGGTGTGCCCACCGGCAGCGGTGAGGGAGCGGAGAGGTGCATGTACACGTAGTCGAAGCCTGGGCCGTCGATCACCAGGTAGTTGCCGGCGAGGCCGTGGAAGCGGTTGTGCGACACCGTGCCGCCAGCCGCCGCCACGAGCGGGGTGCCGCACGACGCCATTACGTCCTGGCCCTCGTGGGCGCGGCTACCACGTGACGCGCCGAACCGCGCACCCGCCTCGCCGAAGGTGTGGGAGCCCCGCACCGGGAAGACCAGGCGCCCGGGAGCGGCCGGGGCGGAGGCGGGTGCATCGGAGTCGTCGTCCGTGCCGGAATCGGCCGGCGGGCTCGAAGAGGCGATGGTCACCGCGGGGCCCGGCGCGGATCGCAACCCCCGGCTCGAGACCGCGGACAGAGCACCGGTCGCGGCGCGCCGGGGCACGGCCACAAGCACGCTGCGGTCGCTCTGGGGCCGGGCTCGTGCGGACACGTCGTCCGTGGCTCCGGTGCCTCCGTGGAAGACCACCTTGGTGACCCGCCGCAGTCCCGTGCCCACGACGCGCACCGAGCCGCCGGGGTTGACCGTCCTCGGCGCGGCGCAGCGGCGCACGCAGCGCACCCGCGCGATGCGGGGGGCGACCGGCGCGGCCGGGGTCCGCGGTGCGGTGGCCTCGTCGCGGCCCGCCGTCTCGCGATCGCCATCGGGGCTCGTGC
>JACCZP010000278.1 GCA_013695885.1 Thermoleophilaceae bacterium
CACGCTTGTGCTCGATCAGCTCGCCGATGGGCTCGTCGACGGTCCCCGCCGCCAGCAGGTACCAGGCGGTCACCTGGCGGCTCTGGCCGATCCGGTGGCAGCGGTCCTCGGCCTGGTCGTGCACGGCCGGGTTCCACCCGAGCTCGAGGAACGCGACGTTAGAGGCGGCGGTGAGCGTGAGGCCGAACCCGCCGGCCTGCTGCGAGCAGAGCATGAGCTGGCAACGGACGTCCGACTGGAAGCGCTCGACCGCCGTCTGGCGGTCGGCGATCTCGTCGTCGCCGAGGATGTGCGCGGCTTCGGGGAACGCGGCCACGAGCCCCTCGAGCACCGTGCGGTGGTGCGCGAACACGACGAGCTTCTCGCCCGATTCGACGAACGCGCGGATCCAGTCCACCGCCGCCCGCAGCTTCCCCTGGGCCGCCAGGCGCTTGAGGGCGGTGAGCCGAACGAGCGGCTCCGCGCGCAGGGCGCGCTCGGCGGCGTCGTCCTGGCGGGCGCGGATGCGGCGTGCCCGCTCCTCGGGCGCCAGGCCGTCGAGCGACGCGAGGAAGCGACGCTCGAGCGCCGCCCGCTCGCGCAGGAACGCGACGACGTCGGCCTCCGCCTGCGCGTACTCACGGCGGTTGTCGAGCTCGACGGGCACCACGGTCCTCTGCTTGGCCGGGAGCTGCGCCAGCACCTCGGACTTGCGCCGGCGTACGAAGCAGGTGGCGCGGAGCTGGCGGTGCAGGCGGTCGAGGTCGACGCCACGCGCGTAGGTCGTGATGAACTTCCCGTAGCCACCGAGCTCGCGGAGGCGGCCGAGCAGGTCGAGCTGGGGGAGGAGCTCCATCGGCCGGTTGAGCAGCGGCGTCCCGGTCAGCGCGAGGACGAGGCCGTCCGGATCGATCGAGCTCGCGAGGCGCCGCGCCGCCTGCGTTCGCTTAGCCTTCGGGTTCTTGCAGTAGTGCGACTCGTCGAGTACGAGCGCCCGCGCGCCGAGCCCGGCCAGGGCCTCCTCCTGGGCTGCGAGCTGCTCGTAGTTGATCACGGTGACGTCGGCTCCGTCGACGCTCGCACCCTGGCTGCGCCGCCCGACGACCTGGATCGACCGGCCGGGCAGCCAGCGCTCGGCCTCCCGGCGCCAGTTGAGCTTGAGCGACGCCGGGCACACGACCACCGCCGGGTAGGCGCCTGCCGCGGCGACCGCGGCGAGCGCCTGGACAGTCTTGCCGAGCCCCTGCTCGTCGGCGAGGAAGGTGCGCCGCGTGCGCAGCGCGTACTCGACCCCAGCCCGCTGGAACGCCCGCAGCGTCCCTCCGAGGCCGGCGACCGAGAAGGAGGTGTCCCGAGCCGCCGACAGGGCGACCATCTCGTCGACCTGCCGGCGGGCGTCTTCGAGCTCGGCGACGCGCTCGGCCACGCCGGGGGCTACGCGCACTCCCTCCGCGCGGTCGAGGAGTACGCGGAGGGCGGGCGCGGAGTCGGGCAGGGCCGGGATCAGCAGCTCGTGGTCGACACGGTCGAAGCGCATGCCGGGCACCGCGTCGAGCTCCTCCCCGGCGCGGTCGGCGGCGCAGTCGGCGCAGACGACCACCATCTCTCCGTCGCGGCCCTCCTCGAGCCGCAGCTCGCACGGTCGGGGCGGGGGCGGTGGACCGGGGGAAGCGCCGAGGCGCCCGCCCGCCGAGTCTGCGAGGGCCTCGAGGATCCGGACGAGGAGGTCGTCGGCCCAGATCTCCGGCCAGCGGTCCAGCAGGTCGAGGAGCCCGGCTGCGGCGTCGGGCTGGGCGGGCGCGAGCCAGCGCTCGAGGCGGTTGTCGTGGGTCACCATCGGAAGGCGGAGGAGCGCCCGGATGAGCGGCGCCGACGCGGGTCGGACGGTGACGGTGAACCAAGGGCGCTCGAGTGACGCGAGCCTCACTGTCCCGGTCACTCCCTCGGGCAGCTCATCGAGGTCCTCGAGTGCGTCCGACGCCTCCTCGTCGAGCTCGATGCCGGGATGCGCCGAGAGGAGGTCGAGCAGCGGGTCGACGACCGCGGGCACCGCCGGCGCCACCCACTTGTCGGACCCCGGGAGCGGGTGCGCGCCCGGAAGCTCGCCGACCGGCACCGAGTCCGCGGCGTGCCCCCGCACACGCAGGATGAAGTGGGAGCCGGCGGTCGGCTCCAGGCGAACGGAGCCCCAGACCGGGGACTTGTGGCGTCGGGCGCGGGAGCGTCGACCCATCGGGTGGATCAAAGTAGGGCGGTTCCCGGACGGATTAAGCGTGGCGCTGCTGTGGCTCGTGAGGCGTTACTCAGCTCGGCAGCCGGCGCCCGGCGAGAATCAAGACCGGCAACTTTCCCCGCTGTATCGAAGGTCAGTGTGATCTGGCTCGGCGCCCCGGCCTCCGACCCGCCGAGCTCCCTCGGCATCACCTCGTTCGCTGCGTCCCGGCTCACGACCAGGAACGGCCGTCCCCTCTCGTCCTCGGACTCGCCCCACCACACCTCACCCGCGCCCTACCACCATCGCTCCCACGGCTCGTCGTGGATCGCGTCCACCGCCAGGTGCTTGGCTTCCGCGATCTCCTCCTCGGTCTCGGGCACCCGGGCGATCAGGTCCGTGCTC
>JACCZP010000294.1 GCA_013695885.1 Thermoleophilaceae bacterium
GCGCTAGCCCCCCGCGGGGCGTACCGGCGACACGGGGCGGCCCTGGGGCGGACCACCGGCACGGCGCCGCTCCTCCCCGCCGCGGAGAGTGCGACGCCTCCGTCACGTCCGTTACGGGCTCGCACGATCTCCGCGCGTTTTCCGCCATTTCCGTCCTCGCGGGCCGGTTTCCGGCGGGGACCGAATGTACTCTCGACCCACATCCTGAAACCCGCCGAAGGGACGCCAGCATGGCTGCTACGAACATCAACCGCGTAGTTCTCACGGGAAACCTCACCCGAGACCCGGAGCTGCGCACCACCTCGAGCGGAACGAGCGTCTGCTCGCTACGGGTCGCGTGCAACACGCGTCGGAAGGACGCCTCGGGCGACTGGGTCGACAAGCCCAACTACTTCGACGTGACCGTCTGGGGCGCTCAGGGTGAGAACTGCGCCACCTACCTCGCGAAGGGGCGTCCGGTCGCGGTCGACGGGCGACTCGAGTGGCGCGAGTGGGAGCAGGACGGCAACAAGCGCCAAGCGGTCGATATCATCGCCGACTCTGTCCAGTTCCTGGGCTCGCGCGACGGCGGGGAGAACGGCAGCCGCTACACCCCGCAGAGCGACGTGCCGGCGGACACGGCCGACTTCCAGCGCGCGCCGGCGGCCCAGGGCACGGACGACGACATTCCGTTCTAGGCACAGAGGAGCCAAGTGGCGAAGCAGCGCAGCCGGCCCACCCGCCGGCGAGAGAGGAAGGGCCCTGGCGGCGGAGGGCGGCGCAAGCCGTGTCCGTTCTGCAAGGACAAGATCAGGGACGTCGATTGGAAGGACTTCGGCACCCTTCGTCGCCTGATGAGCGACCGGGGGAAGATCCGCTCCGCCCGCATCACCGGCTGCTGCCGTCGTCACCAGGCCCAGCTGGCTCGGGCGATCAAGCGGGCGCGGGAAGTCGGCCTCCTTCCCTACGTCGCCGACCGGTGAACGCGATAACCGTCGCATTCGGGCGTCCTCGGTCGCTCGTGTGCGTTCGCACACGTCGCTCCCTGCGTCCTTGGACTGCTCGGTTCTCGCGTCCACCGGAGTGCCGTGAAGGCGTTGGGCACGCGTCGCGTAGCGCGGCGGGCAGGGTTCTCTGACCATGGCCCAGGCCATCCTGCTTCACGCGGTCGAGCGGCTCGGGGATCGGGGCGACATCATCGACGTCTCGCCCGGCTACCTGCGGAACTACCTCGCGCCTCGCAGGCTTGCGCAGCCGGCCACGCCTGCGTCGCTCGCCGAGGCTCGTCGGCGGCAGGAGGCGGCCGATCGTGCGGCGCTCGACGTTGCCGACCGGGCACGCGAGAACGCCGCCGTGCTCACCCGGACGGTGCTCACGATCCCGCAGGCGGCGGGGGCCGACGGCCGACTGTTCGGCTCGGTCACCGCGCAGGACGTGGCCGACGCCATCCGGCAGGCGCGGGGCATCCGTATCGATCGCCGCCGCGTGCGCCTCGAGCAGCCGATTCGCGCGACGGGCACGCACATGGTCACCGTCGAGGTCCACGATGGTGTGACCGCCGACGTAAAGACCATCGTCACCCCCGAGTAGCCGGTGGACGCGATAAGCGTCGCATTCCGGCGTCCTCGGTCGCTCGTGTGCGTTCGCACACGTCACTCGCGTCCCACTCTCTGATGGCGGTCTCCCCGGCCCCCCAGTCCGCGGGCGATGTCCCTCCTCAGAACCTCGAGGCGGAGACGTCGGTGCTCGGCGCGGTGATGCTGAACGACCAGGCGCTCGACGGACTGCTGGTCGACGTTCGGCTCAGGCCCGAGGACTTCTATCGGGGCCGCCACGAGCGCATCTTCCGCGCGATGATGCGGCTGAAGGAGAAGGCCGAGCCCGAGCCGGTGGACGCGCTCACCGTCTCGGAGGAGCTCGAGCGCGCCAGCGAGCTCGAGGAGGCCGGCGGCCGCGACTACGTCCACTCGCTGTCCGGCATGGTGCTGATGGCGGGCAACTACCGCCACTACGCGCGGATCGTCAAGGACCACTCGTTGATGCGTCGCCTGCTCGGGGCAACCCGCGAGATCGGGGAGAGGGTGTTCACCTTCCCCGGCAGCCCGCGTGATCTCGTCGAGCAGGCGGAGACCATGCTCTTCAAGATCGGGCAGGACGAGTTGACCGGAGAGCTCCGGGCCATCGAGGGCGTCCTCCACGACGAGCTCGACAAGCTCGAGCGTCTGTCCCGGGAGGGCGTGCACATGACCGGCACGCCGTCGGGGTTCACGGACATCGACGAGCTGACCGGCGGCTTTCAGCCCGGGAACCTGATCGTGCTGGCCGCCCGCCCTTCGATGGGCAAGTCCGCGCTCGTCACCTCCATGGCCGAGAAGGCTGCGGTCGATCACGGCCGGCCTGTGGCGCTCTTCTCGCTCGAGATGTCGGAGACTGAGCTGGCCCAGCGCTTCATAGCCTCTCAGGCCCGCGAGAAGGGTGACGACCTGCGCAAGGGACGGGTCAAGCCCGAGCGCTGGCCGAAGGTGCTGAAGGGCGTCCAGAAGCTCGCCGCGGCGCCGCTCTACGTCGACGACTCAAGTGACATCGGCATCCACGAGCTCAGGGCGAAGGTGCGCCGCCTCCACACCCGCAGTCCGCTCGGCATGGTCATCGTCGACTACCTCCAGCTCATGCGCGCCGAGGATCCCTCGACCAACCGGGTCGAGCAGATCGGTCAGATCTCCCGTGGGTTGAAGATCCTGGCCCGCGAGCTGGAGATACCGGTAATCGCCGTCTCGCAGCTCTCGCGGGCGGTCGAGTCGCGCCCCGACAAGCGTCCGCTGCTCTCGGACCTGCGCGAATCCGGTCAGATCGAGCAGGACGCCGATCTGGTGATGTTCATCTACCGCGACGAGTATTACAACCGTGACTCCGAGCGGCAGGGCGAGGCCGACCTGATCGTGGCCAAGCACCGCAACGGCCCCGTGGGGGACGTCGTGCTGACCTTCATCGCGAAGTACCCGAAGTTCGCCGACCACTTCGCCGAGACCGCGATCGGAGCGGGCCCGTCCGGGCCTGCGCTCGGGCCGGGACCCCCCCGTCACGGGAACGGCGGGCCGCCCGACGACCTATGAGAGACCGCCCGTGAACGACGACTACTGCCCCCAGGGCGTCTGCGATGGCTCCGGCTGGGTCCTCGACGAGCATCGCGACGCCGCTCGACCCTGTCCGTGCCGAGCGGCTCGCATCCAGCGCGTGCGTGCACGGCACATGGGTACCGGGATACCGCGCCGCTTCCGCGGGGTCTCCTTCGACCGCAAGCCGATCTGCGACCTCGACCCGCCGGTGCTGCGCGACGTCCGCGCCTTCATCCGCGACATCGACGACAACCTCGCCGAGGGTCGGGGCCGGTGGTTCTTCGGTGACGTCGGCACCGGGAAGACCTCCCTGGCCATGCTCATCTCGATGGCGGCGGAGAAGGCCGGGAGCTCGGTGGCGATCTACTCGGTCCCGCGCCTGCTGGCCGAGATCAAGGAGACCTACGAGGACGGCTCGGGCCGCTCCTACCAGCAGCTCTTTCGCGCGCTGTGCGAGGTCGAGCTGCTCCACTTGGACGACCTCGGCGCCGAGAAGCGCACCGACTGGGTGATCGAGCAGCTCTACGCGATCGTCAACGAGCGCTGGCAGGACGAGCGCTCGATCCTCGTCACCACCAACCTGCTCGACCTCGACGAACTGCGCGCGCAGCTCGGACCGCGCACCGTGTCGCGCCTGGCCGAGATGTGCGGCACTCCGATCCCCATCATGGGGGCGGACCTGCGCATGGCCCACCGCGGCTGAGGCGCCCGCCTCCCGCCACCGCCCTACCCTCTCCCAGTGCCCGCCCCCGCAAGTCCCGCACCGCTTTTCCGGAGGAGCGACCACTAGTCATGCCGGGACTGGCCATAGTCGGCGCCCAGTGGGGCGACGAGGGCAAGGGCAAGGTCACCGACCTGGTGGCCGAGCGCGCCGACGTCGTGATCCGCTTCCAGGGCGGCAACAACGCGGGGCACACGATCGTCCGCGGCAGCGAGTCGTTCAAGTTCCACCTCATCCCCTCCGGGATCCTCTATCCGGGCAAGACGTGCGCGATCGGCAACGGGGTGGTGGTAGACCCCAAGGTCATCACCGAGGAGATCGACGGGCTGCGGCGGCGGGGGATCGACGTGAGCGGGCTGAAGATCTCGGCCAACGCCCACCTCATCATGCCCTACCACATGCTGCTCGACCACGCGGGGGAGTCGAAGCTCGGCAAGCTCCAGATCGGCACCACGCGGCGCGGGATCGGACCGTGCTACGCGGACAAGGCCGCCCGGCTCGGCATCCGCGTGCAGGACCTCCTGGACGAGAAGATCCTGCGCCAGAAGATCTACGCGGCGCTCGAGCCGAAGCGCCAGTCGCTGCGGCCGTTCGCCAAGGACCCCGTGCTCGACCTCCACGCCATGACGGAGGACTACACCTCGCTTGGCCACCGCCTCGAGCCCTTCATCACCGACACGCCCCGGCTGGTGTGGGATGCCCTCGATCGTGATCGCCTGGTGATCTACGAGGGCGCCCAGGGCACGCTGCTCGACATCGACCACGGCACGTATCCGTTCGTCACGTCGTCGAACCCGGTGGCGGGCGCGGCGTGCGTCGGCGCCGGGGTCGGGCCCAAGGACATCGACGACGTGTGGGGGGTGGCGAAGGCCTACACGACTCGCGTGGGGGCCGGGCCCTTTCCCACCGAGCTCGACGACCCGTTGGGCGATCGCCTCCGCGAGGCCGGTGGCGAGTTCGGGACGACCACGGGCCGGCCCCGCCGATGCGGTTGGATCGACCTCGTGGCGCTGCGCTACGCCGCGCGCCTGAACGGCCTCACGGGGCTCGCGATCACGAAGCTCGACGTGCTTACCGGCATCGACCCGCTCCAGCTCGCGGTCCGCTACCACGGACCGGAGGGGGCGTCGTTCGACGAGTTCCCCTACCACCAGTCGATCGTCCACAAGGTCGCCGCCGACTACGTCGAGCTTCCGGGGTGGGACATGGACCTGCGCGGCGTCCGCCAGCTCTCCGACCTGCCGTCCGAGGCCCGCGACTACCTGTCGTTCATCGAGGAGTTCGTCGGGGTGCCGGTGGTGTTGGTCGGCGTGGGGCCGGGCCGCGACGAGGTGGTGTGGAGCGGCGCCGCTCGCCACCTGGAGCGTGCTGCCGCCTGAGGCGAGGCCTGCCTACTTCGGCGCCATCCGCAGCGCGCCGTCCAGCCGGATCGTCTCTCCGTTCACGTACGGGTTCTCGACGAGTTGGCAGGCCAGCAGCGCGAAGTCGTCGGGCTGACCGAGACGGGAGGGGAAGGGGATTCCGGCGGCCAGCGAGTCGCGCGTCTCCTCGGGCAGGGCGCCGAGCAGCGGCGTGTCGAACACGCCGGGAGCGATGGTGTTCACGCGAATCCCGAAGCGGGAGAGGTCACGTGCGGCCGGAAGGGTGAGCGAGACGATCGCGCCCTTCGAGGCCGAGTAGGCGGTCTGCCCGATCTGGCCGTCGAAGGCGGCCACCGACGCGGTCATGACCACCGCCCCGCGCGCACCGTCCTCGTCGGGCTCGTTCTCGGCCATGGCTGCCGCCGTCAGCCGCAGGACGTTGTAGGTGCCGATCACGTTCACCTGCATGACCTTCTGGAAGAACTCCATCTGCGCCGGCCCGTGACGGGCCACCACTCGCTCGGCCCAGCCCACGCCGGCGCAGAGCACGGCCACCCGCAGGTTCCCGATCTGCTGGCGTGCCGCTTCGACGGCCTTCGACACCGCGTCCTCGTCGGTCACGTCGGCGGTCAGCGCCACGGCGGAGTCGCCGAGCCCGCCGGCCGTCCGCTCCGTCTGCTCGGCGTTCACGTCGACGAGGGCCACCCGCGCCCCCCGGGCCACCAGCGCACGGGCACTGGCTGCTCCGAGTCCGGAGGCGCCGCCCGTGACGATCGCGCCCGCACCCTCGAGGGTGCGGGCCGGCGCCGGTCCGTCAACGCTCGACTCGGCCACGCTAGCGCCCTTCCCCGGTCGTGGTACCCACCCGCCCGCCGCCCGCCGACGACCACGAGGAGAGCCGCTCGTCGTACGCCGCTCGGCGCTCGCGATCGATCTGGGCCAGCACCTGGTCGCCGCGCAGGAGCCGGACGACGGCCGCGCGTGCCGGTCGTGGCAGCACGCTGATGGCGCGGGTGATCGGACCGACCGAACGCGGCACGAACACTTCGGGACGTGGCCTGCGGATGGTCTCGACGATGGCTTCGGCCACGTCCTCGGGCTCGGAGATCTTCACCCCGCGCGTCGCGGAGACGCCGCTGGCGAGATCGGTGTTCACCACCGCCGGGCACACCGCTGATACCTCGATCGGCACGCCCTTGAGCTCCGCGCCGACGGCGTCGGAGAGACCGACCACCGCGTGCTTGGTGGCGCAGTAGGTGGCCCCGCCGGGATAGCCCGCCTTCCCGGCCACGGACGCGACGTTGATCAGGTGACCGCCTCCGCGCGCGAGCATTCGCGGGATGGCCTCCTTCATCCCGTACATGACGCCGTAGAGGTTGATGTCGATCTGCCGCCGCGCGGTGTCGTCGCTCTCGTCGACGAACGGGCCGAGGGGCATGATCCCCGCGTTGTTGACCAGCACGTCGACCGGGCCCACGTCCTGCTCGACTCGATCGAGGAACGACGCGAACGCCGCACGATCGGTCACGTCGAGCTCGTAGGCGGAGGCGAGGGGACCGAGCGCGGTGGCCGTCGCGCCGGCCTCGTCGACGTCGACGTCGCCGATGGCCACGTGCGCTCCCTCGCGCACGAGCGCGGCCGCCGTGGCGCGGCCGATGCCGCGGGCGCCGCCGGTGACGGCGACCACCGAGCTCGGTATCGAGCGGGGTGCTCTGGACATGGTGTGATCTCCTCTCGATCGGCGGGAGGCCGTGGGGATTCCGGTGGATCCCGACTCAGCGATTCTCCGCGGCGACGGAGCTGAGGGCGGGCGACAGATAGCGCCGCGCGAAGCGGCGGGCCTCGTCGGGCGTCTCGACGCGCGCGACCGTGTGCGGGGTGAGCAGGAAGGACAGGACGAGGCGCAGCAGCATCTCGGCGGCCACCTCGACGTCGGCCCGAGTGAGGCGGGCGCCCTCGAGTCGGAGAGCGAGGTGACTGGCCAGCAGTCCGCGGATGGACTCGACGACCGACTGCGACTCGAGCGTGAGGTGAGGCAGGATCGACTCCGGCTCGGTGTCGAGCAGACGGTTGAGCAGCACGTGGCCGCGGAGGCGCTCGAGCGCGAACGCGAAGCCCTCGGCCAGCACCTCGTCCACGCCCTCGCAGCCCTCCACGGCCACCTCCAGCTCGCCGAAGAAGCGCCTCGCCTCTTCGAGCAGGACCGCGCCGACCAGCGCGTCCTTGCCCGGGAAGCGCCGGTAGATCGTGACGCGCGAGACCCCGACCCGCCGAGCCACGTCCTCCATCGTCGTGCGCCGCAGTCCGAACTCCTCGAACTGCTGCCGCGCCCCGACCAGAATGCGCTCGGTCGTGGGGTCGGGCTCGGGAGAACCGGCCTGCTCGATCGCCTCCTGAAGCACGACTTACACCCTAACGCGACGGTGGTCACGGTACGACTCACAATATATTGTTGCATCCGTTCAGCCGTCACCAGCGTTTCCGCGTACCGCGCGGACCCGTCGAACCAGGAGGCAGCGATGGCGACGCTCGATCAGCTCGCGCAGCAGGGCGACCCGGGAACCCTTCGGACCGAGCAGCAGGCCGGGGCACTGCGGCCGCGATCCGGTGCTCGCAGAGCGCATGCGCCAGCGCCTACATGAGCTGATCCCGGTGGCCGCCGGGGTGCTCGTGCCCGCGGGTGTGGACCCCACCCAGGACTGGGAGCTGCTCGGCTACACCTCCACCGAGATCAACGGCTTCGCGTTCCGGTCGCTGTCGCGCCGGCTCAAGGCCATCGGCGTGCCGCTGGTGGCCGAGGAGGCAGCGGCGGTCGGCACCCCCGCGTAGCCCGGCGTGGCACGGGCGCGCTCGACGGCGCGGTCGACCACGTCGCCGAGCAGGGTGAGTCCCTCGAGCCCCGGCATCTCCGACACCATGGCGTCGATCGAGCGTGCCTGCTCGCGCCCCTCGTCGGAGTCCCCGAACAGGTAGAGCGCC
Organism: Thermoleophilaceae bacterium; assembly: GCA_013695885.1. Lineage (GTDB taxonomy): Bacteria > Actinomycetota > Thermoleophilia > Solirubrobacterales > Thermoleophilaceae > JACCZP01. The sequence goes on from JACCZP010000294.1 coordinate 8,157, forward strand.
AGCGCGTCCACCTCCTCCTCGGACTTCGGACCGGTCCCCACCGGGCTCCAGACGTTCTCGAACACCCAGCGGATCAAGGCGCGCACACGCGGAGGAGCGTTCTCGAGCCGAGCCCGGGCCTGGGCCCGGTAGAAGGCGAAGTGGCGGCGCTCGTCCTGGATGACCTTGCGCAGCATGGCGTGCAGCTGCGGGTTGCTCGAGCGGCGGATGAGCGCGTAGTACGCGGTAAGCGTGGTGAGCTCGTTGATCGCCCCCCAGGCCATGTGGAGTGCGACGAAGTGGCGGGAGACCAGCGACCCGAACATGGTCGGGAGCAGGGCGAACTGGTGGCCGACCCCGAGCCTCTCCCGGATCGCCTTGACCCGGTTGGGGCGGCTGGGCATGGGCGTGCTGCCGTCCGGGAGCTTCGGCTCGGCGGGCAGCTCGACGCCGTAGTGACGCAGGAAGTCCGAGAAGGCCTCGCCGTGCCAGAGCTCCTCGTACACCCAGCAGGAGAGGAACGCGGTCACCTGCGGGTCGTTGGCCGCTCGCGAGGCCAGGAGATCCCGCAGGTAGATCACCGTGTGGGTCTCGATGTCCATCATGTAGTGCATGCACATGATGTCCCCGGCGGAGAGCGGGTGGTTGGGGATGTCGTCCCAGTCCACGTCGCTCAGGTCCACCCGCCTGGAGGCGCGCATGTAGCGGTCGATGTCGAAGTCGATGAGGGTCTTGGCGGTCATAGGGCTGTCTTTCGCACGCGGCCGCGGTCCAGTTCACACGCCGCGAGGATCGCCGTGACCGGTGGCCCGGCCGAGGCCTACCCCATGACGCCACGGTCGAGGACGGCCTCGAGCACCAGCACCGCGTGGCCGCCCACCCGCACGTTGCCGGGACTGCCGGGTGCGCCACCCACCTCGACGGCGATCGTGCTCGGGCGCCCGACCTCCGCCCCCTGGGCGATGGTCACCCGGCCGGGCGCCGCGCCCCGGTAGACGCGGAGCGCGCCGAGAGCGCCGGCGGCCGATCCCGTCGCCGGGTCCTCGGGCACGCCGAGCAGGGGCGCGAAGAAGCGTTGGGCCACCACCCCGGGAGGGTCCTCGCACCAGGCGGCCAGGCCGACCACGCCCTCGAGCGCCGCGATGCCCTCGAGATCGGGCGAGGCCCGCGCGAGCGCCGCCCGGTCCTCGACCTCGGCGAACGCCTGGGGCAGGGCGGTCCGGCAGACCTGAGGGGCGCCGGCCAGCGCGTCGAGGCCGAGCAGCGCGGCCGTGCGCCCGCGATCGAGCTCGGGACCGAGCAACGGCTCGGGCTGGGTCATGGTCGCCTCACCGCCTGGGGTCATGTCCACCGGCACGTCGCCGGCGCCGGTGGCGAACACGGTCCGTCCCTCGGAGGGGATGCGGCCGAGACGCGCGAGCGCGAGCGCCGCCCCCACCACCGGATGTCCGGCGAGGGGGATCTCGGCGCGGGGGGTGAAGATCCGCAGCCGCGCGCCGGCCTCGAGCACGAAGACGGTCTCGGAGAGCCCGAGCTCGGCGGCGAGGCTTCCCATCGTGTGATCGTCGAGAGCGTCGGCGTCGAGCACCACCGCGAGCGGGTTGCCCTCGAAGGGACGATCGGCGAAGACGTCGAGCCAGAGCACGTGCAGGCCCCCGGTCGGCGCGACGGCGCTCACTTCGGCGGCTCGTCGTCGCCCAGCACGATCTCCTCACCCCGGCGCAGTAGCCGCAACCCGAGCGCGAGCGCGGCGAGCATCGCGGCCGTGGCCAGCGTGATCTGCACGGAGACGAGCCCCTCGCGTGTCCAGTAGACGTCCTCGAGGTCGAGCAGCAGGGCGGACTCGTCGAGGGTGAGGCCCATCCCCGCCCCCATCGGGATGGCCAGCTTCGGCGTCAGCCGCTCGTCGTGGGTCGTGACCGCCACCGCCCCGGCCACGAAGGCCATCGCTATCCCCGGCACGAAGTGGTGGATGTGGCGCCGGCCCACGGTCACGTTGCGGAACGGCCCCCAGGCGTCGCGGTCGCGCAGCAGGTAGGTGATCGCGCGCACCGCACCGAACGACGCGACGAACGAGGCCAGCAGGTTGAACAGCGCGTTCTCCTGCGGTGAGACGTCCTGGTAGCCGGTGACCGCCACCAGCGCGGTCTCGGCCACCGCCTCCCCGGCGGCGTCGATTAGGTCGTCCGTCTGCTGGGGCAGCGGCGCCGAGCCCCGGCGCCAGACGCGGGCGAGCTCCACCCCGAACACCGCGGTGGTGGTCCCGCCCGCGACGACGCCGATCGCGACCGTGAGCCGCTCGGGGGTGCCCCACCGCCGCCGCCGGCGTACGAGCGGTCGAGGGAGCATCAGCGCCACCGCTCGATCAGCTCCTCGTCGGCGGTCCGGCGAAGCACGCGGGCCGGCACTCCGACGACCACGGCGCGGGCCGGAACGTCGACGGTCACGACCGCCCCCGCGCCCACCAGCGCCTCCTCGCCCACCTCCACGCCCGGCAGGAGGGTGGCACCGCCGCCCACCCGGCAGGCTCGGCGCAGAGTGACGCCGCGCAGGGCCATCTCCGCAGGGTGACGCCCCATCGTCGGGTCGTTGGTGGTGGTCACGCCCGGCGCCACGAACACCTCGTCCTCCACCAGGGTGAAGGCGGTCAGGTAGCAGCCCGTCTGGATGCGCACCCCGCTGCCCACCTCGACGTCGTTGTCGATCGCCGATCCGCGCCCCACCACCGAGCCGGCACCCACCGTCGTCCGCTCACGCACGTGCGCCTGGTCGCCCACGACGGCGCCCTCCCCGATCCGGGCGCCGGCGACGAGCACCGCCCCGGCGCACACCGTCGCCCGGGCGCCGACCACCAGAGCTCGCGGCGTCCCGCCGGGCGCACGCGATCCAGGCCCGAGCGCGAGCGGCTTGCCGAGCACGGCGCCGTCCTGGATCCGTGCGCCCTCGCCGACCACGGTCCCGGCGTGGATGACCACGTTGCCGCCGATCTCCACCGACCCGGGCAGCGCGACGCCCTCGCCGAGCAGCAGCCCGGGCGCACGGTCGGAGGGGCGAAGCTCAGGCGGCACGGGCCGAGAGGTCGAGAGCGCCCTGGAGGGCCTCCAGCACGCGCACCACCCGCAGTCCGCTCGAGCCGTCGGAGCGCGGCGCGGCGCCGTCGCGCACCCGTTCCACGAAGTGCCGGCACTCGATCCGCAGGGGCTCCTCGTTGGACACGCGGGGACTCCACACGTCGCCCGAGCGGGCGATGTACTCGCCGTAGGAGGAGAAGTCCTGGTCGAAGCCCTTGTCGTGGACGGTGACCTTCTGCTCGAGGGCCATGTCGTCGAAGGTGGCCATCCGCCGCGAGCCCACCACCGTGAGCCGCCGCTCCTTGTGGGGATCGAGCCAGGAGAGATGGAGGTGCGCGGCCACCCCGGAGGGGAAGCGCAGGTAGCAGAACACGACGTCCTCGACCCCGTCCCGCATGTAGCTCTCGCCCCATGCGTCGAGCTCGCTGGGCTCCTCGCCGACGAGGCGCAGGACCACCGAGACGTCGTGGGCGCCGAGGCTCCACAGGGCGTTCTCGTCGGCGCGGATCTTGCCCAGGTTCACCCGGTGGGAATAGACGTAGTGGATGTCGCCGAGGTCGCCTCGGACCGCGATGTCGCGGAGCAGCTCGATCCCGGGGTGGTACTCGAGCAGGTGCCCGACCATCAGCACCCGCCCGGCCCCGTCGGCCGCGGCGACCACCCGCTCGGCGTCGACCACGGACTGTGCGAGCGGCTTCTCCACCATGCAGTGCTTGCCCGCTGCCAGGACGCGCTCGGCCAGGTCGGCATGGCTGGGCACGTGCGTGGCCACCACGACGGCATCGAGCTCGGGATCGGCCAGGAGCTCGTCGATGTCGGCGCTCACGCGGGCGCCCGGCAGCTCCGCGCCCCAGCGCTCACGCGCCGCCCCGGCCGCGTCGCAGATCCAGCGCAGGTCGGCTTCGGGCAGGCGGTCGAAGTTCCGTGCGAGGTTCGGGCCCCAGTACCCGAGCCCCACCACGCCCACCGACACTGGCCGGGACGCCCCCGGCCGGTTCATAGACGGACGAGGTTCTCCGCGGTGATGCCGCGCGTGACCCCGCGGAAGTCCACGACGAGCGGCGCGCCGTTGACGATCCTCTGGACGTCGAGGCCCGGGTGTGCGGTGACGATCACGGCGGCGTCCACCCCCTCCAGCGCAGAGTCGAGCGGCTCCGAGGACAGCTCGAAGTCCGGGAGGTCGGGCACGTGCTCGTCGTGATAGGTC
>JACCZP010000304.1 GCA_013695885.1 Thermoleophilaceae bacterium
TGCGCTCTCGTGCCCACTCGACGAACTCGACCTCGACGTCGGCGCTGCGGCCCGGCGCGAGCTGCGCCTCGGCCGGCGGGATGGCGGCGTCGCGCGCCCGCTCGGCGCCTGCCGCGCGTCGCGCGGCCCGAGCAGCGCGTCGAGCGACGGGCGGGCGATCCTCCGGCCTCGGCGCCGCCCCTCCCCCATCAGTGCGGTCGCCACCCCGGCCCCGGCCACCACGATCGATAGGAGCGCGACGGTCGGCAGACCGAACGGCACCCCCACCGTCATGAGCGCGAGCGTCAGGAGGAGCACGGCGGCCGTGCCGGCCATGAAGGCGAGGCCCGCGGCGGCGAGCATCCTCAGCGGCGAGCGCGGGAGCAGCCTGAATCCGCAGAGCAGGCCGAGGCCCGCGACGAGCAGCAGGGCGTCGACGCCGAACGACGGGAGGTGCAGGAGCGTCACTCGTCGCGCTCCGCCACGGCGAAGCCCTCCTCGAACCGCTCGGGGTCGTCGAAGTCCTCGGAGGGGTAGTCCTCGTCGTCGGGCTCACGGTCGTAGAACACGAGCCACTCGGCCTCCTCGGGACGGTCGACGGCGAGGCTCGGCAGCAGCCGGTAGGTGATCCACTGGAAGCCCTCCTCGTCGCCCGGAAGCACGTGGATGGTCGCGCCGGGTGGGATGCGCTCTCGTGCCCACTCGACGAACTCGACCTCGACGTCGGCGCTGCGGCCAGGCGCGAGCTGTGCCTCGGCCGGCGGGATGGCGGCGTTGCGCGCGCGCTCGGCGAGGATGTTGCGAGTGGTGGGCCACAGGCTCGCGCCCAGCAGCACGCAGGCGAGCGCGGCCGGGACCAGCGCCGCGCCGAGCGCGAACGAGCGCCGTGACACCCCCTGCCCCGCGAGCGCGGCCAGCAGCACGGCCCCCGCCAGCACCCCGAGGACCTCGAGGAACAGCAGCATCGAGCCAGGGTAGACGGCGTGTAGGGTGCGCCCGCGGGCCCCGCTGTCCCGCCCCCATGGCCGACGACGAGCTCCCCGACCCCCTCTACGTCAGGATCGAGATCCCGAGGGGATCCCACAACAAGTACGAGTGGGACCACGAGCACGGGGCGCTGAAGCTCGACCGGCGGCTGTTCTCCTCGCTCGGGTACCCCACCGACTACGGGTTCTTCCCGGACACGATCGCCAGCGACGGCGACGAGCTCGACGCCGTGGTCGCCGTTTCCGAGCCCACCTTCCCCGGCTGCTTCATCGAGGTCAAGCCGATCGCGCTGTTCAAGATGCGCGACGAGGCCGACGTCGACAACAAGGTGCTCTGCGTGCCGAGGACCGACCCGAACTGGAGCGGCATGGAGCGGCTCGACGACCTGCCGATGTCCCTGAGAGACGAGCTCTCGCTCTTCTTCGGCGTCTACAAGACCCCGGAGTGGAAGGTGGTCAAGGTCGACGGCTGGTTCCCGCGCGAGGAGGCCGTCGAGAGCATCCTCCGAGCGCGGCGCCGGTACGCCGAGCAGGACTCCTGACCGCGCAGTCGGTGCCCGTGGTCGAGCGCCTATCCTGCGCGCTCCTGCCGGCGGAGAAGGGAGCGCGGAGATGGCCGAGGTGATCGAGGGACGAGCGCGAGAGCTGCTCGAGGCGCCGAACTTCTGCCATGTGGGGTCACTGCGCAAGGACGGCTCCCCCGCCGTGAGCCCCGTGTGGGTGGACGTGCAGGGCGACCGGGTGGTGCTGAACACCGCCGAGGGTCGGGCCTGGCCGGCGAACGTGCGCCGCGACCCGCGCGTCAACCTGACCGTGCAGAACCTGGAGAACCCCTACGAGTTCGTCTCCATCAAGGCCCGCCTCGTAGAGGACACCCAGGAGGGCGCCGACGAGCACATCGACGCGATGGCCATGAAGTACCTCGGCGAGGAGACCTACCCGCTCCGCTCGGAGGGCGAGGTGCGGGTCATCCTCAAGTTCGAGGCCGACGGCGTGAACCACTTCGGCCAGTAGGCCCGAGGCACCCGGCGGCGGGGGCCGGACCACGACCCGCCGCGGTCCGCCCTCCGTAGCGTCAGGGTGCGCCTTCACGTACTCACGCGCGAGCAGCGGCTGCCCGAGCCGCCGGAGGAGACCTTCGAGCTCTTCGGGGACGCCCGCAACCTGGAGGACATCACCCCGCCATGGCTCGGGTTCCGGGTGGTCACGCCCGAGCCCATCACGATGGCCCCGGGCACGCTGATCGCCTACCGGCTGCGACTGCACGGCGCGCCGATCCGCTGGCTCACGCGCATCGAGGTCTGGGAGCCGGGACGTCGCTTCGTGGACGTGCAGGTGTCCGGCC
>JACCZP010000384.1 GCA_013695885.1 Thermoleophilaceae bacterium
GAGCCGTGCTGGATCTCGCGCTGGGTGTTGAGGAAGAGCGGGATCATCGTGTCGCGGTCGAGCGTGAAGCCATCCCGGTCGGCCTCCTTCTGGTAGGCGTCGTAGGCGCCGGTCTCCCAGTCGATCACCGTGCAGTAGCAGTCGAAGGTGACGAACTTGACGTCTTTGGGGAGGGGCAAGGGACTCCTTGGGTCGCGAGGGGAGTTCGATAGGGTGCCCGCCCTTCGCCGACCGGGGGCCGAAGGTAGGGGGCGCGAACCGGCTCCCATTCTAGGTTTTCATGGATCTCCTCGAATATCAGGGCAAGCAGCTCTTCAAGCGCCACGGCGTGCCGGTGCCCGAGGGCATGCCCGCTTCGTCGGTGTCCGAGGCCCTCGAGGCCGCCGACGGCCTCGGCTATCCGGTGGTGGTCAAGGCCCAGGTGCTGATCGGCGGCAGGGGCAAGGCGGGCGGCATCAAGCTGGCCAAGGACCGCGAGGACGTGGAGCGCGCCGCCTCGGCCATCCTCGGGATGGACATCCGCGGACACACCGTCCACGAGCTGTACGTCGAGAAGGCCTCCGACATCGCCGAGGAGTACTACGCGGCGGTGATCTTCGACCGCTCGACCAAGGCGCCCATGGTCATGCTCTCCCGCCAAGGGGGGATGGACATCGAGGCGGTGGCCGAGGAGGACCCCACGGCGATCGCCGTGGTCCACGTCGACGCGCTCGTCGGCTTCCGCGACTTCCACGCGCGGCGGCTGTGCTTCGAGGCGGGGATCGCCGGCGACGTGCGCGGCCCCGTCGGCGCGCTGCTCGGCAAGCTCTACGAGACCTTCGTCGCCGAGGACGCCATGCTGGTCGAGGTCAACCCGCTGCTGATCACCGGGGAGCGCCAGGTGGTGGCCCTCGACGCCAAGGTCACCGTGGACGGCAACGCGCTCTACCGGCACCCCGAGACGGGGGCCCTTCGCAACGCCGGGGCCGATGACGAGCAGGAGGCCATGGCCCGCGAGCGCGGGCTCACCTTTGTCAAGCTCGACGGCAACATAGGGATCCTCGGCAACGGCGCGGGCCTCGTGATGTCGACGCTCGACGTCGTCGCCCAGGCCGGTGGCGAGCCCGCGAACTTCCTGGACGCCGGCGGCGGCTCGAAGGCCGAGGCCATCGTCAACGCGGTCGAGGTGATCCTCTCGAACCCGAAGGTCGACGCCGTGCTGTTCAACATCTTCGGCGGCATCACCCGCTGTGACGAGGTGGCGGGCGGCCTGGTCACCGCATTCGGGCAGCTCCAGCCCAAGGTGCCCTTCGTGGTCCGTTTGGACGGCACCAACGACCAGGAGGGCCGCCGCATCCTCGCCGACGCGAGCCTGCGGGGCGTCTGGATCGAGGAGACCATGCTGGGGGCCGCTGCCCGCGTTGTGGAGCTGGCGGGCGCGCCGTGAGCATCCTCGTCGGCCCCGAGACGCGGCTCATGGTGTCCGGCCTCACCGGCCGGGAGGGCTCCTTCCACGGGCTGAACAACCGCCGCTACGGCACCGATCTGGTGGCCGGCGTCACGCCCGGGAAGGGTGGCCAGGACGTCGAGGGCGTGCCGATCTACGACACCGCGCGGGCCGCGGTGGCGGAGACCGGGGCCAACACGAGCATGATCTTCGTGCCTCCGCGCTTCGCGGCCGACGCGATCTTCGAGGCCGCCGACGCCGGCGTCGAGCTGATCATCTGCATCAGCGAGGGCATCCCCGCCCACGACATGCTGCGGGTCTACACCCACCTGCGCCGGGGCTCGACGCGGCTGATCGGTCCCAACTGCCCGGGCGTGCTCTCCCCCGGCAAGGCCAACGTGGGGATCATCCCGGCGCACTTCTTCTCCGAGGGCGGCGTGGGCCTCGTGTCGCGATCCGGCACGCTGACCTACCAGATCGGCAACGAGCTGGCCCAGCGCGGCTTCGGCAACTCGACGATCGTCGGCATCGGCGGCGACCCGGTGGTCGGGTCCTCGTTCATCGACGTGATCGAGCGCTTCGAGGCCGACCCC
>JACCZP010000369.1 GCA_013695885.1 Thermoleophilaceae bacterium
TCCCCGACGGCGAGACCCCGCCGACGCCCGGCGACGACGAGAGCGGGTCGGGCGGCAATGACGGAAACGGGGATGGCGGCGACCCGGACCCGGAGCCGGACCCGCTGCCGGACCTGGACCCGCTGCCCGATCCGGACCCGCTCCCCGATCCGGACCCGCTCCCCGACCCGGACCCGGCCCCTGACCCCGGTCCGGCACCTGTGCCGGAGCCGGAGCCAGAGCCCGATCCGACCACGGACGGCGGCGGGGACGGATTCGACCACCACGCCAGCAGCGACGAGAACGCAGGCTCGGGGAGCCAGGCGGAGGAGAGCTCGGCGGACGGCGGCGGAGAGGGCTTCGGCTCCGCCGCCGCCGGGGCCGAGATCACCTCGTCCACCTCGGCCCCGAGCGAGGGCGAGTAGGAGTCGGGCCCCTACGCGGCTCTGGCGCTCGGCACGAGCCGCAGTCGCTCCGGCAGCACGGGGAGCAGCGCACGCTTCACGTACTCGGCGCCGCTCGCCACCAGCAGCGTGCGCACCGACGACGGCGGGACGCGCGAGAACCCGTACTCGCGCCGGATGCGTCCCGGAAGCAGGTCGACGGTGATGAAGTTCACCGTGTCGAGCAGCGGCCGCGCCCACCGCGGCACGGGCGGCTCCATGACGATCTGACGCGCCCGCGACCGGGCCCACGGCGTGACGTGGAGCTCGTCGCCGTCGAGCATCCGGCGCCGGTAGGCGAAGAGGTCCGACAGGGTGTCCGGCATGTCGCGGTCGCGCAGCCCGAACAGGCGGCCGATCAGCTTGTAGTCCTGCCAGTAGGCCTCCTGCTCGGCGCGGGAGAGCGGGCCCACGTACATCCGGTAGACGAGCAGCGCGCTGTCCACGAGCGTGAAGAGGATCCACATCAGCAGCTCGGGATCGTCGGCCCGATACGGCGTGCCGCGGGGGTAGGCGCCGGCGGGCTCGCGCAGGCGTCCCTTGACCCGGCGGTGCATGGCGCGCACGTGGGCGGTCAGGTGGTCGGCCTCCTCGCGCGACCCGAAGGCGATCGTGTCCATGACGACCGCCGTCCGCGCGAGCCGCGCGTAGGGATCGTCGAAGCCCTCGGAGTGGGCCAGAAGGCCCGAGACGGCGAGCGGGTGCGCGGCCTGCATGAGGAGGGCGCGCGGCCCGGAGAGCACCATCGCGCGTTCACGGTGGACGCGACGGAGCATCGAGTCGTCGGTGAAGTGACCGTCCATCCGCTTGTGATTACGGCGCGTATCCTTCATCAGCTCATGCCCGCTCAAGCGTACGCCGGCAAGGAGTGCGTCTGCCAGCTCCGCCGCAGCATCTGCGACCAGAGCTGCGTGCAGGGCATGTTGGACACGCCGTTCTACATCGCCTGCCTGAAGCTCACCGGTCGCCGGTGCGTGGTCGTGGGCGGAGGCGCGATCGGGCTCGAGAAGGTCGAGGGCCTCCTGGCCTGCGACGGGCGGGTCACGCTGGTCTCCCCTTCGGCCGTGCCCGCGCTCGAGGGGCTGGCCGCGGAGGGATCGATCTCCTGGGAGCGGCGCTCCTACCGCTCCGAGGATCTCGAGGGTACGTTCATGGTCATCGCCGCCACCGGTGACACCGCGATCAACATCCGCGTCTACGAGGAGGCGGAGGAGCGGGCGATGCTGGTGAACGTGGTCGACGTACCGCCGCTCTGCAACTTCATCCTCCCCGCGGTCTTTCGCTCCGGACCGCTCGCGGTGGCCATCTCCACCGCGGGGGCCAGCCCGGCGCTCGCCAAGCGGATCAAGGAGCAGATCGCCGACGAGTACGGCGAGCCCTACGCGCGTCTGGCCGAGCTGCTGAACGAGGTACGGGGCTGGGCGAAGGGCTCCCTGCCCACCTATCAGGACCGGAAGGTCTTCTTCGAGTCGATCGTCAACGGCGAGCCGGATCCGGTGGAGCTGCTGCGCCGGGGCGACGAGCGGGCGGTGCGCGATCTGATCGCCGCCGCCCAGCGTTCGACCGTCGCGGCCTAGCCGAGAAACGCGCGCCTCCGGCGAGGTCGTCCTGCCCGAGCTCACCCACCTCGACGACGCCGGTCGTGCCCGCATGGTCGACGTCGGC
>JACCZP010000402.1 GCA_013695885.1 Thermoleophilaceae bacterium
GCCGGCCGGCCCGGTCGAGAACCTGGCCGCCGTCCACCGGGCGGTGGCCCAGCTGCGCCGGCGCCTGGCCACCCAGGGCTCCGAGCAGCATGGCCGGCGGACGGCCGGGGCGGTGGACGTCCGGCGGACGCTGCGCGCCTCGCTCGAGACCGGCGGCGTGCCCCTGCGACTGAAGCATCGCCCGCGCCATCCCCGCCGCCCGGAGCTCTACGTGCTGTGCGACGTCTCGACGAGCGTGACCAGCGCCAGCGTCTTCTTCCTCTCCGTGCTCCACGCCCTCCACGGGTCGTTCCGCAAGCTGCGCTCGTTCGTGTTCGTCGAGCGCATCTCGGAGGTGACCGAGGTCTTCGAGCGCACGCGCTCCTTCGAGGAGGCCTCGCGCCGGGTGTCGAGCGACGCCGGCGTGGCCGATGTCTCCGGCTACACCGACTACGGGCGCGTCTGGCTCGAGTTCCTCGGGCGGGTGGCCGACGACCTCGACCCTCGATCGTCGGTGATCGTGCTGGGGGACGCCCGCACCAACGGCCGCGACCCGCACGCCGAGGTCTTCGCGCGCGTGGCCGAGCGCGCGGGGCGCCTGTTCTGGATGAACCCCGAGCCGAAGCTCTACTGGAACTACGGGGACTCGGTCATGCGCGCCTACGAGCCCTACTGCGACGGTGTCTTCGAGTGCTGGTCCACGCGCCAGCTCGAGGGCTTCGTCCGAGCCCTCACCGACCTTCGGCGCTGAGCCCGCCGGGGTGCGGAGGAGCGGGCGGCGGGTAGGGTCGAGGTCGACCACATTCGAGGCGAAGGAGCACGCCGTGGAGCACGTCAGGCTGGGTAGGACAGGCCTCGAGGTATCGCGCATCTGCTTCGGCACCTGGCAGATCGGCGGGGACTGGGGCCAGACCGAGGTCGAGGACTCGAAGTGCGCCATGCGCCGGGCCATCGAGCTCGGGATCAACTTCTTCGACACCGCGCAGGCCTACGGCTTCGGGGAGTCGGAGAAGGTCCTCGGCGAGGCGCTGAAGCCCGAGCTGCAGGCCCGCCGCGACGAGGTGGTGATCGCCACCAAGGGCGGCCTCTTGCTGACCGACGACGGCCTGCAGCGCGACTCGAGCCCGCAGACGCTGCGCCGGGGCGTCGAGGCGTCCCTGCGCTACCTCGGCACCGACCACATCGACCTCTACCAGGTGCACTGGCCCGATCCCGACACGCCGTTCGAGGAGACCGCCGGCGCGCTCGACGAGATGGTGCGAGAGGGCAAGATCCGCCACGTCGGGGTCTCGAACTTCTCGGCGCAGGAGATGGCCGAGCTCCAGCGCTCAGGTTCGGTGGAGACGCTCCAGCCGCCCTACCACCTGTTCCGACGGGACATCGAGGAGGACGTGCTTCCCTGGTGCTCCGAGCACGACGTCGGCGTGCTGGTGTACGGACCGATGGCTCACGGTCTGCTTACGGGGAGGTTCGACCGCGACACCCAGCTTCCCGACGACGACTGGCGAGCCTCGAGCGACCTCTTCCAGGGCGAGGCATTCGAGCGCAACCTCGAGACCGTCGAGCGTCTCGGAGGCTTCGCCGAGGAGCGCGGACTGACGGTGGCCCAGCTCGCGGTGGCGTGGACCATCGCGAACCCTGCGGTACACGTGGCGATCGTAGGCGCGCGCGACGAGGGTCAGATCGAGGGTACGGCCCCGGCCGGCGACGTGCACCTGAGCGAGGACGACCTGCACGAGATCGACGGCATCATGGAGGGTGCGGTGGCGGTGAGCGGCCCGACTCCGGAGGGCTGATGGAGCGTCCTTCGCGGACGAGCCGGTGATCGCGAAGGTCGAGGCTCGCGCTCTCGGCTCCCCGCGGGTCGGAGGCGCCGGGATCGAGCTGCGCCGCGTGGAGCGCCGCTACGGTCGCCGGCCCGGGGTGCTCGCCCTCGAGGGGCTCGACCTGGAGGTACGCCCGGGTGAGGTGGTGGCGGTGGTCGGTCCGTCGGGCAGCGGCAAGTCGACCCTGCTCGAGGTCGTGGCCGGATTGGCGGAGCCCACCGCCGGAAGCGTCGCCGTGGGCGGGGCACAGAGCCCGGCGGCGCGGGTGGCGCGCTGTGCCTACATGCCGCAGCGTGACCTGCTCCTGCCCTGGCGCACGGCGCTCGACAACGCCGCGCTCGCGCTCGAGTGCCGGGGGGTGCGCCGGCGGGCGGCGCGCGAGCGGGCGCGAGCGCTGTTCGAGCGCTTCGGCCTGGCCGGGTTCGAGCGGGCCCGGCCGCGTGAGCTGTCGCAGGGGATGCGTCAGCGCGTGGCGTTCCTGCGCACGTTGCTCGCCGACCGCCCGGTACTGGCGCTCGACGAGCCGTTCGCCGCGCTCGACGCGATCACCCGGGCCTCGCTCCAGACGTGGCTCGCCGGCGCGCTAGAGGAGCAGGCGCGCACCGTCCTGCTCGTGACGCACGA
>JACCZP010000001.1 GCA_013695885.1 Thermoleophilaceae bacterium
CCTGAGCGCCGAGCCCGTCACGCACGCGCTCGTAGAGCGGCTCGGCCTCGTTCGCCGGCGCCGCGTCGGTGAAGCTCGGCCTGTTCCCCCTGCGCGTGTCGCCGTAGAGCGTGAACTGACTGACGCAGAGCATCCCGCCGCCGGCCTCGCCCACCGACAGGCTCATCCGCCCCTCGCCGTCCTCGAACACGCGTAGCGCGCGGAGCTTCGTGACCAGGCGGTCGGCGTGCTCGTCCGTGTCGCCGCTCCGGATCCCGAGGAGGACGAGCAGCCCCGGACCGATCGACGCCACCCGCTCGCCCCCGACCGACACGCTGGCCGATGACACGCGCTGGATCAGCGCCCGCACGAACGCCGCGGGGTGTGGTCGAGGGCGCCGGACACCCCGTACATACTCGTGGACATGGCCGCCCTCGACGTCGTGGACCGCTACGTGAACGCGCTGGTCGAGACCGGCGGCGAGGCGCGGCGCCTCGGTCAGGGCGAGTGGGGCGTCACCGTGCGCTCGGAGGCCACGGGCGAGTGGCCGCTCGATCTCGGCATCCGGCTCGTGGACGGCATGCTCCGCGCGCAGGCCCACGCGCTCCGGGCGAGTGACGCGCTGAACCCGTGGAACTTCCTGCACTGGAACCGCCAGACCCGCCTCGTTCGGTTCGCCTGCACCCGCGACGGCGACATCTGGGTGCACGGCGACCTCCCCGCCCCGGCGGTCGACGAGCCGTCGCTCGACCGCCTGCTCGGACTGATCGCAGAGGCGGCACTGGCCGCGCGGGAGCTCGAGCGGGGGTCGGCGGCTCTGGGCGCCGCTCCAGAGGCCGACACTCGGCCGGCCGGGGCATGGCCGGCAATCTGAACACCCGGCTGTAGAGGCACCGTCGGGGGGGCGGCCCCGGTCCGAGCCCGACCGCGGGCCGACCGGGCCGTCATACGCAGTGCATTACGTCGCCCGCGCGACGGTCCCGAGCGCCTGGGCGACGTTGTGCAGCTGGAGCGCGCGTCAGGGGCCCCGCGTCCTATCGAGGGCAAGCCGGGCGACGTTCTACACGGTGGGCACGGCCAAACGGCCCCACGCTGCGTCGACGTCTGCGTGGGCGACGTAATGCACGCGGAACCCGATCGCCTTTCGTGCCGCTTCGCCTCAGGCCACCAGCCGGTCCCGATAGACGCGGTAGTCCGCGCGGTCCGGCCGCAGCGACGCGGCGAGGGTGAGATGGCGGCGGGCCTCGGCGCGACGCCCGGTCTTCTCGAGTGAGCGCCCGAGGCAGAAGTGGGCGAAGTCGTTGACCGGAGCCCGCTCGACCACCGCGGCGAACTCCTCCCGCGCGGCTGCGTAGCGGCCCGAATGGAAGTACGCGCGGCCGAGGGCCTCCCTGATCGAGGTCTTGTCGGGCTCGTAGGAGCGCGCCTGCTCCAGCGGGATGGCCGCGGCGGAGTGGTCCCCGGCCTCGAGCAGCGCGATCCCGCGCGTGTAGAGGTCGTACATGTGGTCGGGGTCGTAGGCGCGCTCGACGCCCGGGTCGGACTCGGGCTCGCTCATCGGAGCGGCTCCGGACGCGGATCGGGCGCGGCGCTCGCCGCCCCGTCGACGCCACCGCGGAGCGACTCGACCGCGTCCAGCACGGCCGCCGCGATCTCGTGCTTCGGGGCTCGGGCCACCACCCGCGCCTCGGAGGGGGTGACCACCGTCACCTCGTTGTCGCCGGACTCGAAGCCGATGCCGGGGGCGGCGACGTCGTTCAGGACGATCGCGTCGAGGCCCTTTCGCGCCAGCTTCTCGCGCGCGCGGTCGAGACCGCCCTCGCCGTGCTCGGCGGCGAACCCCACCACCGTCTGGCCGGGACGGCGCTCGGCGGCCAGCGAGCCGAGCACGTCCACCGTGGGCACGAGCTCGAGCGTGAGCCCGTCGCGACCGGCCTTGGCGATCTTGGAGGCCTCCGGGGCGCCGGGACGGAAGTCGGCGACGGCCGCGGCCATGAGCAGGACGTCGGCCTCGGTGAACCGCAACCGGGTGGCGCGCTCGAGCTCGGCTGCGGTCTCGACCGCCACCACGCGGACGCCGCTCGGGGCATCGAGCCCGACGTTCGCGGCCACGATCGTCACCTCAGCGCCCCGCCCGGCGGCCTCCTCGGCGAGGGCCAGGCCCATGCGTCCCGAGGAGCGGTTGCCCACGTAGCGCACCGCGTCGATCGGCTCGCGGGTGCCCCCGGCGGTCACGAGCACGCGCAGGCCGTCGAGCGAGCGCGGCGCATAGGCGGGAACGGCTGCGAGGGCCCCGGGGGCGGCGTCCCGGGCCCCGGCGCCCCCCATCGCGCGCTCGAGCGCCGCGAGGATCTCCTCCGGCTCCGCGAGCCGGCCCGCCCCCCACTCCCCGCGCGAGGCGAGCGACCCGGTGCCGGGCGCCACGATCACCGCACCGCGCGCCTCGAGGGCGGCGACGTTCGAGCGGGTCGCCGGGTGGTCCCACATCCGGTCGTTCATGGCCGGGGCGAGCACGAGCGGAGCCGTGGCGGCCAGAGCCGTGGTGGAGAGCAGGTCGTCGGCCAGCCCGAGGGCGAGGCGAGCCAGCACGTTGGCCGAGGCGGGCACCACGGCGAGCACGTCACAGCGCTCGGCGAGCTCGAGGTGGGCGATGGGTTCGTGGTCGGGGGTCGCCTCGCCGGGGAACGCGCCGCGGGAGGGGTCGAGCTCGAACGTGTCGGCGAGCACCGGCGCACCGGTGATCCCCTCGAAGGTGGCCCTCCCCACGAAGCGCTCGCCCGCGGGGGTGAGGATCACGCGGACGGAGTGCCCTGACCTCCCGGCCAGGCGGACGAGCTCGACCGCCTTGTACGCGGCGATCCCTCCCGAGACGCCGAGGAGGATCCGGCCCACGCCGCGCCCGTCCGCTGAGTTCCGCCGCCTCCCCTAGGGGCGGTAGCGGTAGCGGATCTTGTCGGCGGCGATCTCCTCGAGCGCGATCTTGAGGTAGTTCTTCGACCCCGTCTCGACCATCGGCGGCGGGTACTCGTCGAAGGCGCCCTCACCGAGGTTGTTGTAGTAGGCGTTCACCTGCCGCGCGCGCTTGGCCGCCACCAGCACGCAGGCGTAATGGGAGTCGACGCGCTCGAGCAGAATGTCGAGGCGGGGCTTGATCACTGTGGGGCTCCTCGCGGTTGCGTACCCACGATGGTAGCCACGAGTCCGACCAGCTCGTCGGTGGCGCGGGCCAGGTCGTCGTTGACGATCCGGTGCTCGAACTCGTGCGCCGCAGCCAGCTCCTCCCACGCTACCTCCAACCGATTCTCGACGTCCTCCGGGGAGTCGAGCCCTCTCCCCTCGAGCCGGGTGCGGAGGTCTCCACCCGACGGTGGCTCGATGAACACCCGCAGCGCCCCGGGCATGGCCTCCCGGACCTGACGGGCGCCCTGGAGCTCGACCTCGAGGAGCACCACCGGCGTTGGACGCTCGAGCTCGGACCTGAGCGTGCCGTAGCGGTTGCCGGCGTAGGAGGCGTGCTCGAGGAAGTCGCCGCGCTCCACCCGCCGCGCGAAGTCCTCGGGGGACAGGAAGTGGTACTCCCGGCCGTCCTCCTCGCCCGCGCGCGGGGCGCGCGTCGTGGCCGACACCGACAGCTCAAGCTCGGGCACCCGGTCCATCAGCGCACGGATCAGGGTGCCCTTGCCGACGCCCGAGGGCCCCGTCACCACGAGGGCGCGTGCGGGCGGGGCGCCTATGTGCCTAGGAAGGAGACCAGCTCGGCGCGCTGGCGCCCGGAGAGGCCGCCGATCGTCTTGCTCGGCGAGATCCGGCACTGGGAGAGGATGCGGTTGACCTTCACCCGCCCGTACTTGGGCACCGAGAGCAGCAGATCCGAGACCTTGGCGGT
>JACCZP010000042.1 GCA_013695885.1 Thermoleophilaceae bacterium
TGAGGCTCGGTCGCGAGCTGGCCGCGGTCATGCGGATGCGGATGGAGGGCTAGACCCCGCTCAGCAACCTGCTCCCCTCGGCCGTATCCTCCCTCCGTGCCGCGGGAGCGCCTCTCGATCGTCCAGGTGACGCCGTTCGCCTGGGAGCAGTCCCACGACGTGAACCGGTTCGTCGAGCGACTCTCGGCGGAGCTCCGCGACCGCGGCCACCGGGTCGCGATCGTCGCGCCCACCGCCTCACGCGAGCTGGCGCGCGCCACCCGCGGGCTGGTCGCGCGCCTCGAGTCCGAGCCAGACGTGCTGTGGGCGGACGGCTCGGGTGAGGCACTGCTCGGCGTCGGCCCGTTTCCACCCCCGCCCCGGCGGGCGGGCGGGCCGCTGTCGCTGCCGATCGAGGCCTCCCACACGGTCGAGACGTTCATGGACCACGCCGAGCTCGACTTCGTGCATGTGCACGAGCCGTTCGCACCCAGCGCGGGGTCGGCGGCGCTTCGTCACTCGCGGGCGCTGAACGTCGGCACCTTCCACTGGGCCTCGGAGCGCACGCCGGCGCTCCAGGTGCCGAGGCGGTTCACCCGCCACCTGTTAGGCCGCCTCGACGGGCGCACCGCGTCGTTCGAGGCCACCCGCCGGCTGGTCGAGTCCCGGTATCCCGGGCGCTACCGGATCGTGGGGCCGGGCGCCGACGCGGTCGAGCACGGGGATCGGGTGGGTGGTGGCAGCACGCACGGTGAGGAGATCGAGATCCTCTACCTGGCCGAGGAGGAGCGCTCGGCCGCCCGACTCTTCCTGCGGGCGCTCCGACGGCTGGGCACCGACCTTCCATGGCGCGCGGTCATCCGGGCGCCGGAGGTCGGCACCGAGCTCGGGCCTCCGCCCTCGCGTGCCCTCCGCGATCGGGTGCGGATCGTGCCCGCGGCCGAGGTCTCCGCCGCCGACGCGCTGGCCACCGCCGACGTGGTGGTGGCCGCCTCGAGCGGCGTGGCCGCGTCGGGGCAGCTTCCGCTGAGGGCCCTGGCCGCCGGTGCGATTCCGGTGGTCGCCCGCCTGCCCCAGTACGAGGAGGCGGTCGGGTTCGGCGACCGCGGCCTGCTGTTCGAGCCCCGCGACGCCGAGACACTGGCCGCCCAGCTCCGGCGATTGGTCGAGGACGGAGCCCTTCGGTCGCGCCTGGCCACCGAGGTCGAGCGTGCGGCACCCGGGCTGGCCTGGACCCGCGTGGCCGACGACATGGAGGAGCTCTACGGCGAGATCGCCGCCCGCCGTCACTCCACCGGCAACCCGAGCGTGCGGCGACGCCTGTCGAGCCGGCCGCTCATCGATGTGGACCTCCACATGCACACCGACCACTCTCCGGACTGCGCCACCCCGGTCGACGTCCTTCTCGACACCGCCAAGGCCCGCGGCCTCGATGCCATCGCGATCACCGACCACAACGAGATCTCCGGTGCCCTCGAGGCCCGCGAGCGCGCTGACGGCATCAAGGTCATCGTGGCCGAGGAGGTGAAGACCGCCGAGCAGGGCGAGGTGATCGGCCTGTTCATCGAGGAGAAGATCCCCCGCGGGCTGACCCTCGAGGAGACGATCGCCGAGATCCACCGCCAGGGTGGCCTGGCCTACGTGCCCCACCCCTTCGACCGCATGCACTCCGTCCCCGACTACGAGCACCTGCTCCCGGTGGTGCACGAGATCGACGCGATCGAGGTGTTCAACCCGCGGGTGGCCTTCACCTCGTTCAACGAGGAGGCCGAGCGCTTCGCGGCCAAGTACCGGATCGCCGGCGGGGCGGGATCGGATTCGCACGTGGCCCAGGGCCTCGGGTCGGTGAAGATCTCGATGCGGGACTTCGACGGGCCGGAGGAGTTCCTCGAGTCCCTCCGCGACGCGGACATCGTCCGCCACCGCCAGTCGCTCCTCTACGTGCAGGCGCTCAAGTTCCTCCAGACGAAGGCCCGGCCGGCGCGGGCCGTCCGGCGGGAGCGCGCGGCCGAGACGAGCGAGGGCGCCGCCGGGGACCCCGAGCGCGCGCTCGGGGAGAGCAACTCTTGATGCACGCAAGAGGACAGACCGGCGTCCCGTCCAAGACCACCCCCCGCATGCGCGCCACCGACGACGAGATCCGCGAGAAGTACCTCGAGCGGGCCATCCGCGAGCTGAACCGGCTGAACGGCGAGCTGGCCGAGTGCGAGATGTGCGATCGCGGCGGGCGGATGCCCGTCCTCGGCTCGGGCCATCCGCAGGCCGACGTCTTCATGCTCAAGTACGCGCCGCGGCCCTCGGAGGTTGAGGAGGGCGTCGCCTTCTACGGACGGTCGGGACAGGCACTGATCAAGTCGCTCGGCCGCCTGTCGATCGACCCGTTGACCGTCTACGGCACGCTGTGCGTCAAGTGCCCGGTGACCGACTCGAGCCAGTCGGCCCCGGACTGCCGGGCGAGGGTCCTGGAGGAGCTGACCGTCGTGGACCCCCGCATCGTGGTGATCATGGGCGGGCCCGCGCTCGCCGAGCTGAACGCCCTGGATGTGCCCCTGGGACGGGAGGTCGAGCCCCGTCCCGGCGAGGTGCAGCGCCTGACGCCGTCGTGCGAGGCCCTGTTCGTGCCCGACATCGACGCCTCGCTCGACGAGGAGACCGCGAAGCGCGAGTTCTGGGGCGCCTTCCGAGCGCTGGGCGCCTGGCACGAGGAGCTGCCGCCCTACTGAGGCTCGGGGCTCGACTCGCTAGCCGTCGTCGCGCTCGAGCAGCGCCACGCATTCGATGTGCGGGGTCTGCGGGAACATGTCGACCGGGCGGACCGCGGTGAGCCGGTAACCGGCGTCGGCGATCTGGCGGGCGTTGGGGGCGAGCGTGGTCGGGTTGCACGAGACGTAGACGATGCGCTTCGCCTCGGCCTCCAGCACCCGGCGCACGATCTTGGCCGAGAGCCCGGCGCGGGGCGGATCGACCACCAGCACGTCGGGCCGCCCGGCCCGCTCGAGCAGCGGGCGCATGGCCGTGCGCACGTCGCCGGCGAAGAAGCTCGAGTTGCGCACACCGTTCAGGCGCGCGTTCTCGATGGCGTCGGCCACCGCCTGCTCCACGGACTCGACCCCCCAAACCTCCCGTGAGCGGACGGAGAGGACGAGGGCCACGGTCCCGATCCCGCAGAAGAGGTCGAACACGCGCTCGGTGCCGCGCAGGTCGGCCAGCTCGGCCGCGGTCTCGTACAGGCGCTCGGCCATCTCGGTGTTGGTCTGGAAGAACGCCTCGGGTGAGATCCTGAAGCGCAGCCCCGAGAGCTCCTCCTCGAGCACGCCCTCCCCGGCCACCACCCGCGTGGTGCCGTCCCGCGTGGTCTCGGCCACTCCGGCCGCGGTTGTCCACAGCACTCCGTCCACGTCGAGGGTGGCCGCGAGTGCGTCGGCCCTTAAGTCCCCCGCGGAGGTCACGATCCGAGCCTGCACCTGCCCGGTGCGCCGGCCCTCGCGCACCACGAGGTTGCGCAGCAGCCCCGCCTGGGTGCGGCGGTCGTAGACGGACAGGCCCTCCGCCCGGCACCACGCCTTGACCGCCTCGCGCACGGCATCGACGCGCTCCGAGGCGAGGACGTCGTCGGCTACGTCGTCGATCCGGCTGAAGGAGCCGGGATGGTGGAAGCCGAGCACGAGCTCGCCCGCCTCGTCGGCGCCGAAGGAGTACTCGACCTTGTTGCGGTAGCGCCACGGGCTCTCCGCGGGCACGCACCGAGCCACCGGAGGCGCCTCGAAGCCACCGATCCGCTCGAGCGCGTCGCGCACCTGGTGCTCCTTCTCGGCGAGCTGGCGCTCGTAGGGCAGCACCTGCCACGGCGCGCCAGGGTGGGCCGCCCGCGGCTCGATGCGGTCAGGGCTCGGCTCGAGCACCTCGACCATCCGCGCCTCGGCGAACGCACGCTTTCGCTTGGTCACCGCCGCCCGCACCCGGTCCCCGGGCACGGCGCCCCGGACGAACACCACATAGCCGTCCAACCGGGCCACCCCGTTGCCCCCGTGGGCGATGGAGTCGACGGTCAGCTCGAGCTCGTCCCCGACCTGCGGACGGACGAAGGGAGACGAGGAGGCCGCCACCCCGCCGATGCTAGGGCGGGGCGGGGCTGCCGGCCCTCCGGACTAGGTCAGCTTGGTCTCGATCGCCTCGAGGACCGTCTTGCGGTTCGCGTTGCGGCGTTCGTGGTCGCGCACCTTGCGCAGCTCGGCGCGGGAGAGCGTGTCCAGGCGGCTCTGCACCTCGGCGGCGGTCAGCTCGTGGTAGCCGGTGATCGGGAAGCTCGGGCCCACCCCGGCCACCCGGCGCGCCCGGTCGGCCTGCACGAGCACCGGGTCCGCGGTCTTGCGCGCGGTCTTCGCGGTAGAGGTCACGCCCTTGACGGCGCGGCCGGCGGCGTCGGTGCCCACCTGGCGGGCATCGTCGGCGCGTGACTCCACCTCGTCGCGGGTGCGGCCGAGCAGCGACTCGAGGTTGGACAGCACGTCGTCGGTCTGCTGACGGCCGCGGGCCACGAGGCCCTTGACCACCGACTGAGCGTCGTCAGCGGTCATGCGGCCGCGCTTGACGGCGTCATCGAGCACCTCCTCTATCCGGTCGCGAGTGATCATCACCATGTTCAGCGGGGCGATGATCGAGCGGCGGATCGCCGAACGCAGGTCAGCGACGGTCTTGCCCGAGAAGTCGGCTGCCTCCGCCGGCGCGGCGCCGGCCGAGGCCACCTCGTCGGCGCGCTTGCGGGCCTGCTGCTGACGTGCGCGAGCCTGGCCGCCCTTGCGCGCCGCCTCGCTGCGCTGGGCCGAGGAGCGTGACGAGCCGCCCGAGCGCTTGGCGCTCGACGATCCCCCTGAGCGCGAGCCGCCGGAGCGCTTGGCACTCGAAGAGCCGGAGGAGCGCGACGTACCGCCCTTCGAGCCGCCCGACGAGCTCCGCTTCCCGCCGGATGTGCCGCCGCCTGAACCGCTTCCGCCCTGTGCCATGTCTCTCCTTCCGTCTCCGAGGGACACCCCCGGACGAATCCCCGCCGCGGGCCGCCGCGGGGACTATCGCACGCCGAAGCGCGCAACGACGGGCGCGTGGTCCGACAGCCGCACCAGACGACCGTCCGGACGCTCGACCTCGCGCCACGAGGGCGGCATCTCGCGGGCCGCGGCGAGGACCTCGAGCTCTCGGTGCAGCAGATGGTCGATGGCCTCGGGCCCGGTCTCCCCGGTGAGCCGGTGGCGCTCCCGCAGACGCGCGAACGCCCCTGGGCATACGCGCGGGCGCAGGTTCAGATCCCCTCCGAGGATGAGTGGCCCGGCGGGGGCGAAGGCCGCGGCCGCGGCGGCCGCGCTCGAGACGTCGCGCTCGGGCTCGTGGTCCGACACGCTTGCGTGCAGGCAGGCCACCGCAACCGAGCGGCCCGCCGGGTCCGCAATCCTCACGAGGAGCATCCGCCGGCGCTCGGGCACCCACCGCAGGGTCATCCGGCGCACCTCCATGATCCGCCACGGCGCACGGACCAGGACCTGGTTCGACCCGCCCTCCCAGGAGCCCAGAAGATCAGGGCGGCGAGCCGCGAGCCAGGCCCGCAGCACCGCGCCCTCGTTGCGTGCCGTCCGGGCCGACGCCCCGCTCGCACGCGCTCGCCGGCAGAGCGGGCGCAGCCAGCCCAGCGGCGCCTCCTGGAGGAGCGCGACGTGCCAGCGCTCCGCCGCGAGCGTGGCGGCGAACTCCTCCTCGAGCGATCGCCGCACCTGCGCGTATCGCGCGCCGAGCACTTCCTGACCGAGTAGGCGGGAGGCGACGTCGTCGAGACCCGGCTCGGGAGGGTGGTCGCGCCCGTGGAACAGGTTCCAGGTGAGGACGTGGAGGCGGACTACGCTGCCCCGGTGACGCGCCACTTCCTCACCGGGGAGGAGCTTACGGGCGAGGAGCTGAGCGTCCTTCTCGACCGCGCGACGGAGATGAAGCGCGACCGCCTCGCCCACCGGCCGCTCGAGGGACGCAGCGTGGCGCTCCTCTTCGACCGACCCTCCACCCGCACCCGCGTGTCCTTCGAGGTGGGCATCGCCGAGCTCGGTGGTCACGCCGTCGTGCTCCGCGAGGGGGAGACGCAGCTCGCCCGCGGCGAGTCCCCACGCGACACCGCGGCCGTGCTCTCGCGCTTCGTGGCCGCGATCGGGATCCGCACCGGAGCGCACGAGGTGGCCCGTCAGCTGGCCGACGCAAGCGAGGCGCCGGTGGTGAACATGCTCACCGCCGAGCACCATCCCTGTCAGGCCCTCGCCGACCTGCTGACCCTCCACGAGCGCTTCGGCCGGCTGGAGGGCCTCCGGGTCGCCTACGTGGGCGACGCCAACAACGTCGCCCGCTCGCTCGGCCTGATCGGCGTCCGGCTCGGGGTCGAAGTGGCCATCGCCGCCCCGCCCGAGCTGCTCCCCGACGACGGGGTCTCGCTCTCGTTGGCGCACGGGCTCGGTCGGGTCTCGTTCGGGACCGATCCCGCGGAGGCGGTGCGAGGTGCGCACGCGATCTACACCGATGTGTGGGTGTCGATGGGCGACGAGGCCGAGGCCGAGGAGCGCCGGCGGGTGCTCGCCCCGTACCGCGTGGACGCGGCGCTGGTGGCCGGCGCCCGCGACGACGCCGTGGTCCTCCACTGCCTGCCCGCCCATCCGGGCGAGGAGATCGATGCGGACGTCCTCTACGGCGAGCGCTCCGCGGTATGGGACCAGGCCGAGAACCGCCTGCACACCCAGAAGGCGCTGCTCGAGATGCTGGTG
>JACCZP010000103.1 GCA_013695885.1 Thermoleophilaceae bacterium
GTAAGCTGAGCACCGCCGTGCCACCGACGGACGGCATGGGTAACGATTCCGGCGCCGTCCGCCGATAGAGGAAGTCCCGTGCCCGTTCTCGCCTTCTCCCTCGACGCGCTTGAGAACTGGGCGCTCATGTGGCTGCCCATCATCTTCATGGGGCTGATCGTGGTGGTCATCGGCATGACCCTGCGGCACATGCCGCGGACCAAGCCGCAGGAGATCAAGCCCGACGACTCGGCCTCGACGCGGTGGGAAGACGTAGCCGGCGTGGAGGAGGCCAAGGCCGAGCTGCGCGAGGTCGTGGAGTTCATGCGCGATCCGCGTCGCTTCCGCAAGCTGGGGGCGAAGGTGCCCCGCGGCATCCTGCTCCACGGGCCGCCGGGCACCGGCAAGACGCTGCTGGCCAAGGCGGTGGCCCAGGAGTCCAAGGCGAAGTTCTTCGCGCAGTCGGCCTCCTCGTTCGTCGAGATGTTCGCGGGGCTCGGGGCCGCGCGCATCCGCCGGCTGTTCCGCGAGGCCCGCAAGCAGCGCCCGGCCATCATCTTCATCGACGAGCTCGACGCGGTGGGGGCCACGCGGGGAAAGGACATATCCGGCGAGAAGGACCAGACGCTCAACCAGCTCCTCGTGGAGATGGACGGCTTCGCGGGCGGCGACGACCTCGTGGTGATCGCGGCATCGAACCTGCTCGACAAGCTCGACCCTGCCCTTCTGCGCCCCGGCCGCTTCGACCGCCAGATCTTCGTCTCCCCCCCGGACCTCGAGGGCCGCAAGCAGGTTCTGGCCGTTCACACGCGCGACAAGCCGCTGGGGGACGTCGACCTCGGGATGATCGCCCGCCAGACCAGCGGCCTCACCGGAGCGGATCTGGCCAATATCTGCAACGAGGCCGCGATCTTCGCCGGCCGCGCCCAGCGCGATGCCGTGATCAACGAGGACTTCGAGGGCGCGCTCGAGCGGGTGGTGGCCGGGATGCAGTCCCGGCGGGTCATGTCCGACCACGAGAAGCGGGTGGTGGCCTACCACGAGGCCGGCCACGCGCTGTGCTCCGAGCTCCTCGGCTCTGTGGACAAGGTCCACAAGATCTCGATCGTTCCGCGCGGACGGGCGCTCGGTTACACGCTCAACCTGCCCGACGAGGATCGCTACCTGAAGTCCAAGCAGGAGCTGATCGACTACATGGTCATGCTGCTCGGCGGTCGGGTGGCCGAGCACGTGTTCTTCGGGACGGTCACCACCGGCGCCTCCGACGACCTCAAGAAGATCAACGACATATCGCGAGCGATGGTCGCGGAGTACGGAATGGGCACGCGCCTTCAGTCCCGGCGGCTGCCGGCCGACGACTACTCGATCTCCGACGCCACCCGGCGGATGATCGACGAGGAGCAGCTCGAGCTGACAGACCTCGCCTACCGTCGGGCGCTCGCGCTGATCGTCGCGAATCGCGCCATGGTGGAGGAGCTGGCCCAGACGCTGCTCGAGCACGAGGCGCTCGACCGCAAGGACCTCGAGCGCGTGGTCCAGGGTCGGCGGGCGCAGGAGGAGCCGCGGCCGGTGGCCCCCCTCGCACGCCCGCGCGTGGCCGCCTCCGAGCGGCTCGAGCCGGGGCCGGACCCGGCGGAAGGACCAGGGCACGGCGAGCGCGACTGAATAGACTCCGCGCGGTGTTCGGCCGCATCGACCACGTGGGAGTGGCCGTCGAGGATCTCGACCAGGCCGTCGTCCTCTACACCGAGCGCTTCGGGATGACCGAGCAGCATCGCGAGACGGTCGAGGAGTTCGGCGTCGAGGCCGTGCTCCTCGAGGTCGGTGAGGGCCACGTGGAGCTGCTCGAGCCGCTGTCGGAGGAGTCGGCCATCGGGAGGTTCCTCGCCCGGAACGGTCCGGGAGTACACCACGTGGCCTACCAGACCGACGACATCGACGCGACGCTCGAGCGTGTGCGCACCGCCGGCGTCGAGGCGATCGACGAGCAGCCGCGCACCGGCATCCGCGGGAGCCGGGTGGCCTTCCTGCACCCTCGCTCCACCGGCGGCGTGCTCACCGAGATCGTGGAGCCGGCGGCGCACTGATGGAGGCATCCGGGGATAGCCGGGCGCGCCGGGTCGACATCGGCTTCTGGGGCACCCAGGTGCTCTCGCTGCGGATGACCGAGAAGGCCTACGAGGATCTGCGCGAGGCGCTCTCCTCCTCCGAGGGCCGGACCTTCAAGCAGGTGGAGACCGACGAGGCGGTGTTCAGCATCGACCTCGACAAGGTCGTCTACCTGCGGCTCGAGAGCGACCGCGAGCACATCGGGTTCTAGGACCGGCCTCGGGCCGGCCCGCCCGGTCTCTCCGGCGATCTGCCGGAGGCGCGAGTCAGGCCCGCTCGGGCGTAGGTAGGGCGGCGCTCTCGACGTCCGGAGCGCCCGTCTCACCCGTAGGTGCGGATGCGCCGCCGCTCGCCTCGGTCGCGAACGCGCACACGTCGAGGGGCTCTCGCCGTCCCGACACCGCCAGCCGGCCGACCTTCACCAGCCCGCGCTCGTCCCCGGACAGGAGCGCCCTGGTGCCCTCGCCGACGAGCAGATGATGGGGCGAGTCCTTCGTCATGGCCTCGAGGCGGGCGGCGACGTTGGTCGTGTCGCCGATGACCGCGTACTCGAGACGGCGCTCGGAGCCGACGTGTCCGGACATGACCGGTCCGCTGTTAACGCCGATCCCCATCTCGAAGCCGGTCCAGAGGTCATGGTGGCGGACCCAGTCGTTGAAGCGAGGCAGGCGCAGCTCGAGCATCTCCCGCGCCGCGGCGAGCGCCGCGTCGGCGTGATCGGGACGCTCGACCGGAGAGCCGAAGACGGCCATCACGCCGTCGCCCATGTAGGCGACCACCGTGCCTCCGTGGTCGAGGATGGCATCACTCATCTCGGTCAGGTAGTTGTTCAGCGTCTCGATGACCCGCTCGGCGTCGGTGGCCTCGGCGAAGCCGGTGAACCCGCGCAGGTCGCAGAACAGAACGGTGGCCTCGAGCCGCCGTGCGCCGAGTCGGAGTTGACCGTCGGTCTGGTCGAGCAGCTCCTTCACCACGGGCTCGGGGACGAAGCGCCCGAACAGCAGTCGCGTTCGTGCCCGCTCGCGTCGCTCACCGAGGTAGTTCGCCCCCAGGGCGCCCACGGTGCCGAGCGTCAGCGCCAGCAGCATGTGGGCCACTGACACGATCGTGCCCCCATCGAAGGCCGCCTGCGCCCCGACGGCGACGAGTAGCGCGAGCGCCGCCATCGCCCCGGCCGTCGCGGCCAGGGAGAGACGGCGACCGACGAGCGGCCCCGCGAAGGCCAGCGCCAGGATCGTCACCAAATCGAGCCACGCCGGCCAGCTCCGAAGCGGAAGGCCCCCACGAACCGTCGAGATCGCATTCGCCTGAAGCTCCGGACCGGACATCAGCTCCGCGCCGGAGGTCGGCGTAGCGTGCAGATCCTGGAGGCTCGGCGCCGTCGCGCCCACGATCACCACCTTGTCGCGAACGCTCGCGACCGGGAAGCGCCCGCGGAGCACCCTGGAGAAGGACAGCGCCGGGACCGTGCCCGGAGGTCCGTGGAAGTCGATCCACGCCGGGCGGCCCCGAGGAAACGCGGGGCGCCGGGCGCCGGACGCCTCGGCGGTCGCCGCCGCGAAGGTGGACAGTCCCTCGAGCGAGCTCGGCACCGTGCGCACCGCGCCGCCCTCGTCGGGCGGAAGCCCGGTGTTCGCCGCCCGCGCTCCCACCTCGGCCAGGTTGTCCTCCCCTCCGAGCACGTTGGTCATCCCGCGTTCGTCGACCTCGCTGGCGGCCAGCACGGTCCCGGGTGCCCGTCCGACCGCCTCGAAGAGCGCAAGGTCCTCCCTCTCCTCGGTCGGCTCCGTGAACTCGACGTCGTAGGCGATCACGCTCGCGCCCGCCCGCCGCAGGCGATCGATCACCCGGGCGTGCAACGAGCGCGGGAAGGGCCACTGCTCGCCGAGCTCCCCGAAGGTGACATCGTCGATCTCGACCACGACCGTGTCACGGGGAGGTTCGGCGCCTCGTACGGAGAAGCGCAGGTCGACGGCGGCGCGCTCCGCCCCGTCCAGCGCGCCGGACGCGTAGGCGAGCATGAGAGTCAGTCCGACGAGCAGTGCGATCAGCGGAGCGAGCAGCGCGCGCGGCACGCCGGGCGAGACGCTCATCGTCCCCCGAGCACCGACCCGGCGTGGGCATCGGCCCGGGAGGGGCGCCCCACTCCGGTCGGATGGCCTGGCGCGGCGGCAAGCCACGCGTCCATCCTCGGTAGTACCTGGACGGCCGGGGCGACGAGCGCGGGATCGAAGTGCCGCCCGCTCTCTCGCTCGATCTCGGCCAGCGCCGCCTCCACGGTCCAGGCCCCCTTGTACGGACGCACCGACATGAGAGCGTCGAAGACGTCGCACACTGCGCAGATGCGTGCGACGAGCGGGATCTCCGTGCCCTTCAGACCCCTGGGGTAGCCCGTTCCGTCCCACCGCTCGTGGTGGGTGAGTGCCACCTGCTCCGCCATCTTCACGATCGACGATCGGCTTCCGGTCAGCAGCTCCGCGCCTCGCGTGGTGTGGGCCTTCATGGTCTTCCACTCACCGGCGGTCAGCCGTCCCGGCTTGAGGAGCACCCGATCGGGAATGCAGATCTTGCCGATGTCATGCATCGGGGCCGCGTGGAACAGGGTCTCGACCTCCTCCTCGCTCACGCCCACGGCCCGACCGAGCTCGGCGCAGAGGTGGCTCATGCGGTGTATGTGCCTCCCCGTCTCGTCGTCGCGCGACTCGGCCGCCTGGCTCAATCGGTGCACGACCTCGAGCTGTGTCTCCCGCACCTCCTCCGTGCGCTCCTCGACCCTGCACTCGAGCATGCGGTTGTGCAGCGCGAGCTCCTCCTTGGCCAGGGTCAGCGAGCGCGCCAGGCCTCCCAGCATCTTCCTGACCGCCTGTGGGTGTCGATGCAGCACACGGTCGAAGTCCGACTTGCTGATCTCGATGGTCTCGCACTCGTCCGCGGCGATGACCGACGCCAGGCGGGTGGTCGAGTTCAGGACGGCGAGCTCGCCGAAGATGTCGCCCGGCGTGAGCAGTTGCAGCACGTGATCGGCGTCTCGCTTCTCCTGGACGACCTTCAGCGTCCCGCTCCGGACCAGCTGGAGGGCATCGCCCTCGGCACCTTCCCGAAACACGACCTCGTCGGGGCCGTAGCGTCGATGGCGCGCGAATGCGGCGAGCTCGGCGAGTGCTTCCCGCGGAAGCCCTGCCATGACGTCGGCCCCGATCAGGTGCTCCGGTCCGACCTCGGACACCTCCAGTCGGTCCTCTCCTGTGACCGTGACGGCTTGCACGTGACTGCTCGTACCGTGGCCTGCGGCTCAGCGCCGCCGGCGGGCGAGGTAGGAGTCGCCGGGGCCCAGCGTCACGGTCCGGTCCCGGGCGAAGTCCTCCACCGTCACCACACCCCGGGTGACCCTGAAGAACGTCCCCTCGCAGCGATCCTCGGTCAGCCAGCG
>JACCZP010000122.1 GCA_013695885.1 Thermoleophilaceae bacterium
GGTCCGCATCGGTATGTGGTCAGGTCGTCGCTTCGGCATCGGCCGGGGCTCCCGCGGCCAGCTCGCCGTCCGCCTCGTCCCCGCCGCCAGTGGTGGCCGCCGCGGCGCTCGCCACGCCGGCATCCGAGCGGATATCGATCCGCCAGCCGGTCAGCTTTGCGGCGAGACGGGCGTTCTGCCCCTCCTTGCCGATAGCCAGCGAGAGCTGATCGTCGGGCACGATGACCGTGGACTGCTTGTGGGCGTCGTCGACCAGGACCTCTCGCACGCGCGCAGGGGAGAGAGCCTTGGCGACGAAGCGGGCCGGCTCCTCGTTGTAGGGGATGATGTCGATCTTCTCGCCGCGGAGCTCGGAGACGACCATCCGCACCCGCGAGCCGCGTGGGCCGACGCAGGCGCCGACGGGGTCGACCCCGTTCGCGTGCGACACCACCGCGATCTTCGAGCGGTAGCCGGGCTCGCGGGCCACGTTCTGGATCTCGACGAGGCCGTCGGCCACCTCCGGCACCTCGAGCTCGAACAGCTTGCGGATCAGCTCGGGGGAGCGCCGCGAGACGATGATGCTCGGGCCCTTCGTCTGGTTCGACACGTCCGTGATGACGGCCTTGACCCGCGCCCCGTGGTCGTAGCGCTCACCGTCGACCTGCTCGGACTTCGGGAGCAGCGCCTCGACCCGCTCGCGCAGCTGGACCAGCGTGTAGCGGGAGTCCGACTGCTGGATGATCCCGGTGATCATCTCGCCGACGCGGTCCTGGTACTCGTCGAACATCATGTCGCGCTCGGCCTCGCGGATGCGCTGGAGGATCACCTGCTTGGCCGTCTGAGCGGCGATGCGGCCGAAGTTGTCGGGCGTCACGTCGCGCTCGTCGATCTGATCGGTGTACTCGACCAGCACCTCCGGGGGGATCTCCGGCTCGGCCGGCTCGCGCATCTCGCCGGTCTCGGGGTCGACGCCCGCCTCGGCCACCTCGACCTCCTCGAGGAGCTGCTCCTCGAGCTCGGGCGGCACCATCAGCTCGTAGACGCGGAAGTCCGCGGTCTCGCGCTCCATGTCCACGCGCGCGTACTTCGCGGAGCCGGGGCTCTTCTTGTAGGCGGACAGCAGGGCGTCCTCGAGCGCGTTCATCAGCGTCTCGGCGGAGATCCCCTTCTCACGCTCGAGGACGTGTACTGCATCGACGATCTCTCTTGACATCGCGCTAGCCCTCCAGCAGGTTGCTTCGGTTGATCTCGGAGTAGGGAATGGACACCACTCCGGCTTCGGCGGCCATGACCACCTCCCGGTCAGACGCGTCCACGAGCTCCCCGGTGAACGATGAGTGCCCGTCGCGGGGCTGGCGCGTGCGCACGCGGGCCCGCCGACCCACGAACTGGCGGAAGTGGTGAGGCTTGGTGAGCGGACGGCGCGGCCCGGGCGAGGAGACCTCGAGCCCGACGAGGGTCAGTATCTCGCGCAGGTGGGCGGTGACCCGCTCGCAGAGGGCGAGATCCACGCCGGCCGGATGGTCGATGACGAGGCGCACCTTCCAGGCGGAGGCCTGCTCGACGGCGAGCACCTCGACATCCGGCTCCACGGCGGCCAGCCGCTTCTCGATGTCGCTCTGCATGGGCTTCAAGGGTCGTGTCTCCATCTGACTCGGGCGAAAAAAAAGTGGGCCCCGGCGAGCCCACTTCAACCTCACGGCCACCCGGCCGGTCATGAAAGTGGTCGGGCCAGTATAGAAGACCGACCGGCCCCGCGGGGGCTCCCGCGAGCCGCCGCCGGCCCCCCGATCCGGGGCCAGGCCCCGGCCTCGCGGCTACGAGCCGAGCTTGTCGGCCATACGGCCGAGGGCGCCCTTCTGCTGCGGCGAGGCGCCGATCTGCTGCATGATCCGGCTCACACCTCGACGAGCAGCGTGACCGGCCCGTCGCCCACGAGCTCGACGGCCATGCTCGCCCCGAACCGACCGCCCTGAGCGCCGAGCCCGTCACGCACGCGCTCGTAGAGCGGCTCGGCCTCGTTCGCCGGCGCCGCGTCGGTGAAGCTCGGCCTGTTCCCCCTGCGCGTGTCGCCGTAGAGCGTGAACTGACTGACGCA
>JACCZP010000209.1 GCA_013695885.1 Thermoleophilaceae bacterium
CCGTGCCGCAGGCCACGTCGAGGGCCCTACCGCCGGGCGCAGCGGCGGCGAGGTCCGCCGCCCGCTCACGCCAGCGCTCGTCCAGACCGGCGGTCATGACCGTGTTCATGCGGTCGTAGACGCGGGCTATGCGGTCGAACATTCCCCGCACCCGGTCCTCGGGGAGCGTCCCGGGAGCTCCGGCGCTCGCCGCGGGGCTCACCCCCGCGCCCCTAGGGGGATTCGCGCTTCAGCGAGGCGAGGTAGGCCACGAGCTTGGCGAACTTCTCGGGCTCGCGCTGGCGCAGGCTGGCGTAGGAGGGCATCGGCCGGGTGGGGTTCACGAGCGTGCGGGCGATGGCTTGGCTCGGCAGCCGCTCGCCGATCGACGTGAGCTCCGGGCCCGGCCCGCCGTTGCCGTTCTCCCCGATCTTGTGGCACCCGAGGCACCCCGATGAGGCCACCGCGGCCCGACCCTGCTCGTACTGCGGCGAGGTGGAGAGCTCGATCGCGGTCGGCGCGCCGGCCGTCGCGCCCTCGATGGTGAGGAAGGCCATCATCACCATGGTCAGGATGCCCATGGTGGTCGCGACCGGGCGCTTCAGCGGGTTGCGCTCGCTCGAGCGGTCCACGAACGGCAGCAGCAGCAGCATGATCAGCCATATGGTCGGGACGCCGAGCGTGGCGAGCAGGACCAGTTCCGGCGGCTCGATCACACGGAGCAGCTCGAACAGGAAGAAGAAGTACCATTCCGGGCGGGGCGTGTAGGTGGTGGTGGTCGGGTCCGCCTTGGGCCCCAGCTCGGCCCCGAGGAACAGGGCCATGACGACGGTCACCGCGACGACGATGATCGCCATCGCGCTGTCCTTCAGGATCGCGTAGGGGAAGAACGGCTTCCCCTGGCTCTTGAGCTGCGAGTACTCGCGGAGGTAGTCCTCCTTCTCGCGCCGGTCCACTAGCGACGCCTCCGGAGGGTGCGGGCGGCCACTAGATCTCCTCGCGGGCCAGCTCGGGCTTCTTCTCGGCCCGCAGCCACGGAGGAGCGGTCGTGCCGTGCCGCATGACCAGGTACAGGTGGGCGCCGATCAGCCCGCCGATGAGGCCGGGGATCAGGAGCATGTGGAGTGAGTAGAAGCGTGTGAGCGTGGTCGCGGTGAAGTCGGGACCGGCGCGCAGGAAGTCGGCCACGTAGGGCCCGATGAAGGGGGCGGATGTCTGGATGTTCACACCCACCACCGTGGCCCAATAGGACCGCTGGTCGAAGGGCAGCAGGTAGCCGGTGAAGCCCATGGCGAGGGTGAGCACGAGCAGCACCACGCCGACCAGCCAGTTCAGCTCGCGCGGGTACTTGTACGCACCGAAGAAGAACGTGCGGGCCATGTGCATGAAGATGAGGAGCACCATCACGGTGGAGCCCCAGCGGTGCATGCCGCGGACGAGCTCGCCGGCGAACACCTCGTTGGTGATGTGCCCGATCGACTCGTAGGCCTTGACCGGCGAGGGGTCGTAGTACATGGCCAGGAAGATCCCGGTGACGGCCTGGGAGACGAACGCGAACATCGTGGCCGACCCGAGCGTGTAGAACCAGTTCGTGCCCTTGGGGACCTTGCGATAGAGCATGGCCCGCAGCGTCGGGCTCATCCCCGCGCGCTCGTCGAGCCAGCCGACGACCGAGATCGGCACCTCCGCGGCGCCGCGCTTCAGCTTCTCACGGTCCACGCGCCCGTTTCCGCCGGCGTGGCCATCGCGCTGGGCCGCGCCGCGGGACATGAGCCCGGTGCGCTCGGTCAGCTCCTCCGTGGAGCGCCCGTTCGCGCCGTCGGCACCGTTCTCCCGATCCGCGCCGTCGCGGCGGCTGCCGGCGTTGCCCTCCTGCCGTGGCCTGGTGAAGCTCATGTGGTGGGTCTCCCGGGATAGACGTACTTCCAGAGGCCGTCGAGATGCTGCGAGGGATCGCGCACGTTCGGGAAGCGGTTGAGCTGCGAGTCGAGCGAGAAGCGGTCGCCCACCAGCACGCGGCCCCTCTCGACGCGGGTGTAGAAGCGGTCGAGCGGCCGCACCGGGGGCCCGCTGATGACCTGGCCCAGCCCGTCGTAGACACCGCCGTGGCACGGGCAGATGAAGCGCTGGGAGGCCTGGACGAACCGCACCGGGCACCCGAGGTGGGCGCAGCGGGTGGTGATCACGATGTAGGGGGTGACCTTCTGGGTGTCCTTGGGCCCCAGCGCGTTGTCGATGCGCGGGTTGAACTTGCGTACGTAGATCGTGGTCTTCCCGGCCTCGCCGATGCCGGCGGCGACCGACATCACCTTCGGCACGTAGGTGTCCGGTGTGAAGTCCTCCTCGGGGCCCACGTCCTTCCAGTCCCCCGGGGTCTGGTCGGTGAGGATCGGCCCGAGGGCGAAGCCGAGCACCGGGAGGCCGATGGCCGCGCCGGCCACCCCTCCGGCGGCCATGCTGCCGACCTCGAACAGTCGCCGGCGCGTGACGGTCTCGCCGTCGTAGGCGCCCGGGAGCCCGCGGTCACCCGCGTAGGGGGAGCGCTTCTTCGTGCTCGTGTCGGCCATTAGGAAAGGAGACCGGCACCCGAGGGCGG
>JACCZP010000212.1 GCA_013695885.1 Thermoleophilaceae bacterium
CGTCGGCACCGCCCGGCGGTGAGCCCGCTGCGCCTGTGGGTCTCCGCGGCGCGGCCGCGGACGCTCCCCGCCGCCGTGGCTCCGGTGCTGGTGGGGACGGCGCTGGCGGTCTCCGAGGGCGCGCTCCGGCCGCTCGCCTTCGCGTGCGCGCTCGTGGGGTCGGTGTTCATCCAGATCGGGACCAACCTCTCGAACGACTACTCCGACGCCCGCCGCGGCGCCGACACCGACGACCGGCTCGGCCCCGTACGCGTGACCGCGGGAGGGCTGATGCCGCCGCGTCAGGTCCTGGTGGGCACCTACCTGGCGTTCGGGATCGCTGTGCTGGCCGGGGTGTACCTGATCGCGGTGGCGGGGGTCGAGCTGCTGATCGTGGGCGTGGTGTCCATCCTCGCCGGCGTGCTCTACACCGGTGGGCCGCGCCCCTACGGCTACGAGGGCCTCGGCGAGCTGTTCGTGTTCCTGTTCTTCGGCGTGGTCGCGGTGACGGGCTCGTACTTCGTGCAGACCGAGCGACTGTCGCTCGAGGCCGTCGCGCTATCGGTCCCGGTCGGGCTGCTGGCGGCGGCGATCATCGTCGTCAACAACGTGCGCGACGTGGACACCGACCGCCGCGCGGGCAAACGCACCCTGGCGGTCAAGCTCGGCCGCCGGCGCGCTCGGGGGCTGTTCCCGGTCCTGCTGGGGCTCGCCTTTGCCTGGACGGTGGCGCTCGCACTGGCCGGGGCGCCGACGGTGTGGCTCCTTCTCGGGCTCGTCGCCGCGCCGCTCGGGGTGCCGCTGGTGCGGACGGTGGCCACGCGCGGCGACGGCCCCTCGCTGAACGCCGCGCTCGCGGGGTCGGGGCGCCTGCTGGCCGTCTACTCGGTGCTGGTCTCGATCGGGCTCCTGATCTCGTGAAGCGCTCGCTGCTGCGGCTGTCGATCCCGTTCCGGGAGCCGTTCGCCACCTCTGGCGGGGTGGTGGGCGCTCGCGACCTGCTGCTGCTGCGCCTGGAGGACGCCGACGGGGTGGTGGGCCACGGGGAGGCCGCTCCCTTCGAGCCCTACGACGGGGTGCCGATCGAGCGGGTGGCCGCGGCCCTGCGCGACGAGCCACGGGCAGGTGCGCCGCCCCACGCGCGCGCGGCCGAGGAGATGGCCCGCCTCGACCTTCGCGGCCGGCGCGACGGGTGCCCGCTGGGAGAGCCGGGCGCCGAGGCCATCGCGGTGAACCGGACGCTGGCCGCGGGCCCTCCGGAGGAGGTGGCCGCGCGCGCCCGCGAGGGCGCTCGAGCGGGCTACTCGTGCTTCAAGCTGAAGGTCGGCCTGCCCGACGACGAGGAGCGGGTGGCCGCCGTGCGTGAGGCCATCGGGCCGTGGCCCGCCCTGCGCCTCGACGCCAACGGCGCATGGACGGTCGAGGAGGCGCTCCAGCGGATCGCCGTCCTCGCCCGCTTCGACCTCCAGCTCGTCGAGCAGCCCTGCCGGACGCTGGTCGAGCTCGTCGAGGTGCGGCGCGAGGTGGAGGTGCCGATCGCGGCCGACGAGCCGATCCGATCGGCCGAGGATGTGCGCGCAGCCGCGGACACCGGAGCATGCGACGTGGTCAACGTCAAGCTCGCGGGAGCGGGCGGCTTCACCGCCGCCCGCGAGGCCCTGCGGGCTGCGGCGGACCGGGGCCTCGAGCGCTTCCTGTCGAGCACGCTCGACGGCCCGTGGGGCATCTCGGCCGCGCTCCAGCTTGCGGCCTCGGAGGGGCTCTCGCTGGCGTGCGGCCTGGCCACGCTCGACCTCTTCGACGCCGCGCTGGCCCGGGCCCTTCCCGCGCCCACGGCGGGGCTCCAGGCGGTGCCCCAGGGGCCGGGGCTCGGGGTGGCGGTGGAGGGGGAGACCCTCGCCGAGGTGGTGGTCGCCGAATGATGGCGCCTCGACACCTAAAGCAAGTGTGACCTTCCGCCGAAGAGCTTGTTAGCTACTTCCCCTCGTGGGGGACGCGAACCGAGCGACAACCGACCTAGGAAGGACCCTCCCTTGACCGAGCAACTTCTCGCCTCCCGGGACCAGCGGCGCCTCGCGACACTTGTTCCGGTGTCGGCGCTGGCCCTGTTCGCAGGGCTTCTCCCTGCCTCCGCCGAGGCCCGCATCTTCGGCTCCGAGCCGATCCCGATCTCGGTCGGCCCGAACGGCGAGCCCGCCAACGGCCCGTCGGGGGGAGGGTCGGTATCGGGCGACAACCGCCTCGGCCGGCTCGTCGGCTTCCACTCCGCCGCCAGCAACCTGGTGGGCGGTGACTCCAACGGCGCGTACGACGTCTTCGT
>JACCZP010000215.1 GCA_013695885.1 Thermoleophilaceae bacterium
GGCCAGCACGTCCACGAGGCGAAGGGCGCCCTCCGGCGTGACCGCGATGCCGGCGGCCGTGGGTGGGGCGAGCCACGGGAGATCCACGGTCGTCAGCGCCCTCTCCTCGACCTCACCCCGGCGCACCCGGCGGGAGCCCTCGAGGGCCTCGACACGGGCGACGCGCCGCTCGATCGTTTCCACCCCCAGCACTATGCGGCACGATCGAGGCTCTCCGGGATGCGAGTTTTCGCCGCAGTTCTGGCGACACATCCGCGACACATCGAGTCTGCGGCGGCCGAGATTCGGCTCTACAACTAGAGGCGACGCCGGGACTCGAACCCGGGTAAACGGCTTTGCAGGCCGCTGCGTAACCACTCCGCCACGTCGCCGCGGAGGTCGAGGCTAGCGCCGCGAATCTGGTCCGGTTCCGTGGTCGCCGCCGCGCTTGCTCCCTCGACCTGGGCATGACCCACGAGGAGGCCGCCGTGGTGATCCTTGCCCTCTCCAACGGCTTCGCGATCGAGGGTCTGCTCGATCCGGGGCGGTGCCGAACGGCCTGTTCGGTCGGGTGCTGGCACGTCTGGTCGGCCCCTGACGCCGCGCCCGTGCTCGCGAAGGCGATGCGCGACTAGAACTTCGTCGGCCGTCAGCTCGACCGGCCCGTCAACGGTCACGCACCGGCGAAGATCTCGAGGCACAACCCGACGAAGGAGGACGAGGCACATGGCGGATCTCGAGGGACTGACGGTGTTCATGTCAGGGGGCAGCCGGGGGATCGGGCTGGCCATCGCCACGCGCCTTGCGCAGGACGCGGTGAACGTGACGATCGTGGCGAAGACCGACGAGCCGCACCCGAAGCTTCCGGGAACGATCCACACCGCCGCGGAGGAGATCGAGGCGGCCGGAGGATCGGCGCTTCCCATCGTCGGCGACATCCGCGACGAGGATCAGGTCGCGCGCGCCGTCGAGCAGACCGTGGAGCGCTTCGGGGGCATCGACATCTGCGTGAACAACGCGAGCGCCATCAACCTGAGCTCGGTCGGCGACCTGCCGGTCAAGCGCTACGACCTCATGCAGGCCATCAACGCCCGCGGCACGTTCGTCGTCACCCAGGCGTGCCTGCCCCACCTGCGCGAGTCCGACCACGCGCACGTGCTCACCCTCTCCCCCCCGCTCGTCACCGACCCGAAGTGGCTGAGCCCGCACGCCGCCTACACGCTGTCGAAGCTCGGGATGACCATGATCACGCTCGGGGTGGCCGGCGACGAGCGCGAGTCCGGCGTGGGCGCGAACTGCCTGTGGCCGCGCACCATGATCGCGACGGCCGCGGTGCAGAACCTGCTCGGCGGCGACGAGGCGATGGGGAAGTCGCGCAAGCCCAGCATCGTGGCCGACGCCGCCCGGGCCATCCTCGTGCAGGACCCGCGCGAGCTCACCGGACGGACGCTCATCGACGACGAGGTGCTCGCCGAGGCGGGCGTGCACGACCTCTCCGCCTACGTCTACCAGGACGACGCCGACCTCCAGCTCGACCTCTTCGTCGACTCCTGGCCGGAGGGAGCGGCTGCGTGAGCGAGATGTTCGCCGGCCACCAGAACGCCGTCTACCTGGGTGGCCTCTCCGATCGGCTCCCCCGGCTGCCCATCGACTGGCGGGAGCTGCACGCTCTGTGGGAGCGCTCGATGGAGCCCGGGCCGCGCGGCTACGTGGACGGAGCGGCCGGCACGGAGGCCACGGTTCGCGCCAACCTCGAGGCCTTCGACCGCTGGCGGATCGTGCCGCGGATGCTGCGCGACGTCTCCGAGCGCACGATGGAGCGCGAGATCCTGGGCGTCACATGGCCGGCGCCGCTGGCGCTGGCGCCCGTGGGCGTGCTCTCCATCGCCCACCCCGACGGAGAGCCGGCCGCGGCCCGGGCGGCATCGTCGGTCGGTCTCCCGTTCGTCACCAGCACGGCCTCCTCCTACACGCTCGAGGAGACCGCCGAGGCCGGCGGCAACTGCCCGCGCTGGTTCCAGCTCTACTGGCCGAGCGACCGCGACCTCGCCCGCAGCCTCATCGAGCGCGCCGAGCGCGCGGGCTACCAGGCGCTGGTGGTCACGCTCGACACCTGGCTGCTCGGCTGGCGCCCGCGGGACCTCCAGCACGCCTACCTGCCGTTCCTGCGCGGCACCGG
>JACCZP010000217.1 GCA_013695885.1 Thermoleophilaceae bacterium
CCCGACCGTTCGCTCCGGCGCGCCTAGCATCGACCCGCGATGCGGCTCGAGGGAATCCACCACATCACCGCGATCACCGGGGACGCGCCTCGCAACGTCGACTTCTACGTGGGGGTGCTGGGCCTGCGGATGGTCAAGAAGACCGTGAACTTCGACGCGCCCGAGGTCTATCACCTCTACTACGCGGACGAGCGCGGGTCGCCGGGGTCCGTGCTCACGTTCTTCGAGTTCCCCGGCGCGGCGCCCGGACGAGCCGGCGACGGGATGGTCCACCGGATCGGGTGGCGGGTGGCGGGCGAGGAGGCGCTCGACTTCTGGACCGGCCGCCTCGACGCGGAGGGACACGCCACCCAGCGGGCGGACGGATCACTTCGCTTCCGTGACTTCGAGGGCCTCGAGCACGAGCTGGTCGTGGCCGGCGGTGAGGACCCGCCGCTCCTGGCCGAGAGCGACGACGTGCCCGCCGACCACGCCCTCCGCGGATTCGACGGCGTGCGCGCCTACGCCCACGATCCGTCGGCCGGCGCCCGGCTGCTCGAGGAGCTGGCGCTCGTTCCCGAGGGCGAGGGTCGGTGGCGGGCGCAGGGAGCGCAGCGTCACGCGCTCTACGGCCACGATCCGTCGCCACCCGAGCGGTCCGTACAGGGCGCGGGCAGCGTGCACCACGTGGCCTTCGCCTCGCGCGACGAGGATCATGCCGAGTGGCGCCTCGCGGCCACGCGGGGCGGCGCGCGCCCGACCCCGATCATCGACCGTCAGTACTTCCGGTCGATCTACTTCCGCGAGCCGAGCGGCGTGCTGTTCGAGATCGCGACCCTCTCGCCCGGATTCGACGTCGACGAGTCGATCGACAGCCTCGGCGAGGCGCTGGCGCTGCCGCCCCAGCACGAGCACCTGCGCCCGCAGCTCGAGCGGACGCTCACGCCGCTGCCCGCCCCGCGCACGGGGCGCACGCGGTGAGCGTGCCCGCCGATCCGAGCGAGATCGTCCATCGACTGCGTCCGGCCGCCGGCGACCCGGAGGGTGCGATCGTCCTCTTCCACGGCCGCGGTGCCGACGAGCACGACCTCGAGCCGGTTCTCGACTACCTCGACCCCGAGCGACGTCTGGTGGGGGCGACCCCGCGGGGTCCGCTCTCGGTGCCGCCCGGAGGTGCTCACTGGTACGTGGTGCGGCGCGTGGGCTTCCCGGATCCCGACACGTTCGATCCGGTGCTCGCGCAGGCGAGCGGCTGGCTCGACGGCCTGCTGGTCTCGCTCGCCGTGCCGCACGAGCGAACGGTGGTCGGCGGCTTCTCGCAGGGCGCGGTTATGGCGTACGCGCTCGGCCTCGGTGCGGGACGGCCGGCGCCCGCGGGAGTGCTCGCGCTGAGCGGCTTCGTTCCCACCGTGGAGGGCTTCGAGCTCGACCCAGCCGGGCACGCCGATGTGCCGGTGGCGATCGGGCACGGGACCGAGGACGCGGTGATCGGCGTCGACTTCGGGCGCGACGCGCGCGAGCGGCTCGAGGGCGCCGGCCTCGACGTGACCTACCGCGAGTCGCCGATGGGGCACTCGATCGACCCGGATTACCTCACGGAGCTGGCTGGGTGGGTGACGCGGGCGGTGGAGCCCGGCTCCGCCGGCGCGCGCTCCTAGCCCGACTCTCCGTCGAAGTAGTCCACGCCGCTCGAGCGCGGAGCCACCAGGTCCTCGGCCTCGTCGCCGGTCCACAGCCCGACCTTGTCGCTGTCCGGGTAGGCGGTCGCGGTCGGGTAGACGAGGTTCGACCACACGAGGACGCGCACCGTGGCCTCGGTGTCGTTGCGAACCTGGTGAGCCCCGCTGGGGCCGGTGGAAAAGAACACGACCTCCGAGGGTCCGACCTCCTCGGTGCCCTCGGGCGTGCGCACCGACGCCCGGCCCTCGATCACGAGCATCCACTCCTCCTCGCCGTACTCGTAGTGGTAGGGGCAGACCGCCTGTCCGGGCGGCACCTCGTAGACGCTCATGCCGGTCCGCTGAGCGCCCACCTCGGGGCCGACCCGGCGCATCGCCGAGCGGAAGCCCTCCGGATCGGTCGGGTCGTAGGTGAGCTCCAGGTCGGAGAGGTCGACGCGGCGCACGCGGGGATCAGCTTCTTGCGAGGGCGCGCTCGAGCCGCTCGAGCAGCCGCCGGAGCGTGCGCACCACCGGCAGCAGCACGGAGGCCACGCGATCGAGGACGACGGAGCCGACGAGGCCGGCGCCGCTGATCGGCTGGGAGGCCGCCGGTGGGGAGAAACGAGGGCTGCCGCCGGTCCGCGGGCCAGGTGAGCTCGGCGCCGGCGGGGCGTCCGGTCCGCCCGGGCCCTCGGAGGACGGCGCGGCGGCCGCACGCTCGCCCGGACTGCGGGCGCTCCCCTCCCTGCCGCCTCGCGTAGCGCGAGCCTCGGTGGGCGGCACCTGCGATCCGGCCGCCGCCGAGGTGTCGGCGCCGGCAAGCTCGGGCTCGGCCTCGGCCTCGGCCTCGGCCTCGGAGGGATCGGGCCCCGACACCTCGGTCACCGCGGGCGCCGCGGAACCGGACGCCTCGGTCACCTCGGGCGCCACGGAGCCATGGGCGGCGTCGTCTCCCTCCGCTCCCTCGAACCCCGCCTGGAGGCACCGTGCGAAGTCGCCGAGCAGGCGGTTCGAGATGTCCTTGATCATCCCCCCGCGGCCGAAGCGGGCGAGCTTGCCGGTGATCGTGAAGTCGGTCTCGACCTCGACCTGGGTGACGCCGCCGGACTCGGTCATGCGCGAGACGATCGTCGCCTTGGCCGACCCCTGGCCGCGCTTGTCCTGCCCGTTGGCGAGCATGGTGGCCACGTGGGCCGCCTCGTCGAGCGACTCCATCTTCAGGGTCCCCCGGTACGCGGCCGTCGTCGGCCCGAGCCTCACCTTGAAGTCGCCTCGGTAGGTGCCGTCCTCGTCGCGCTCGGTGATCTCGGCCCCGGGCAGGCACGGGGCGACACGCTCGATGTCGATCAGCGCGTGCCACACCTCGTCCACGGGAGCGCGTACCTCGAAGGACTGCCCGAGCTTCATGACCGGAGTACCTCCAGCTGTTCGGGGGTGTCGACGTCGTCGGGGCGCCCGAGGCCGTCGCAGGGGACGTCGCGTACTGCGACCTCGCGTAGGACGTCGCGGGCGCCGGCGTCGCCACGCAGGGCGAGCAGGCGGGGAAAGAGGGAGCGCTCGAGGACGATGGGGTGGCCGGTCACGCCGGCGTAGGTGGCGCGGAGCGCCTCGGCGCCCGGTCCCCGCTCGGCGAGCACCAGCACAATCGCGCGGGGCGAGAGCAGCGGCTGATCGCCGAGCACCACCACGACCGCGTCGGCACCCTCGAGCGCCCGCAGCCCCGCCTGTAGCGAGGCCGCCTGACCGTCCTCCCAGTCCGGGCACAGCACCGGCTCGGCCCCGTGGAGCCGGACTCGCGCCAGGATGCCCTCCGCGCCGGCTCCGAGCACCACCACCCGGCGGTCCACCGGTGCCGCGGCCACCGCCTCGAGCGCGTGCTCCAGAAGCGGCCGGCCGTCGAGCTCGGCGAGCTGCTTGGGGCTGCCGTAGCGGCGCGCGGCTCCGGCGGCCAGCACGAGCGCGCCGATCATGCGTCGCCTCCCGGTTCCGCCCAAGCAGGACCCGTCACGCACCCACCTCGTGGATGCGTCCGGCGGCGTGGGTGAGCCGTCCGCCCTCTCGGCCGTTGCGCACGGCCACGACCTCGGCCATGATCGAGAGGGCGGTCTCCTCCGCGGTGAGCCCGCCGAGGTCGAGGCCGATCGGAGCGGAGATGCGGTCGAGGGCCTCCTCGGGGACGCCGCCGGCGAGGAGACGCTCCCGGCGGTGGGCCTGCGCGCGACGCGAGCCCATCGCACCGACGTACGGCGCGTCGGACTCGAGCGCGATGGTGAGGGCGGCGTCGTCGAGCTTCGGGTCGTGGGTGAGCACCGCGATGTAGGTGGCGCGGTCGATCCCTCCGAGGCGCACGAAGGCCTCGCCCGGCCAGCCCACGATCACCTCCTCGGCATCCGGGAAGCGCTCGGGGGTGGCGAAGCGCGAGCGGGGATCCACGAGGTAGGGATGCCACCCCGCCGCGCGGGCCATCCGGCAGAGCTCGGCCGCGAAGTCGACGGCCCCGAAGACGACGAGCCGCGGCGGCGGATGGACCACGTCGACGAACAGCGTGACGCCGTGCTCGCCGAACGCCTCTGAGCGCTCGGCCCACATGAGGTCCTCGGCGTATCCGGTGGCCACGCGGTCGAGCCCGGGGTCGCCCAGGCTGCCGACGACGTCGCCCTCGGAGGACACGAGCACCCGGGCCCCGACATCTACG
Source organism: Thermoleophilaceae bacterium (assembly GCA_013695885.1). Lineage (GTDB taxonomy): Bacteria > Actinomycetota > Thermoleophilia > Solirubrobacterales > Thermoleophilaceae > JACCZP01. The sequence continues at coordinate 4,336 of JACCZP010000217.1, forward strand.
TCACCGCCGCCCGGCTCCAGCGCGACCACGGTCACGAGCGCGGCGCGTCCGCCCTCCCGGGCGGCCCGGGCGAAGGCCTCCTGTGGACTCACGGGGCGTAGAGCTCGACGAACACGTCGATCTCACCGCCGCAGGGCAGCCCCACGTCCCACGCCTCGGAGTCGGCGATGCCGAAGTGCAGCAGCCGCGGCTCGCCGCCGCGGAGCACCTCCTCGGCCACGTC
>JACCZP010000238.1 GCA_013695885.1 Thermoleophilaceae bacterium
GCGCCGGGCACCAGGCGGCCGTCCTCGAGATGGACCAGGCGGTCGGCCACGGCGGCGGCCTCGGGGTCGTGCGTGACGAGCAGGACCGCGCGCCCGGAGTCGGCGACGTCGCGTAGGAGGCCGAGCACGAGCGCGCCCGACTCGGCGTCGAGGTTGCCCGTGGGCTCGTCCGCGAGCAGGACGGTCGGGTCGCCGACCAGCGCACGGGCCAGCGCGAAGCGCTGCTGCTCCCCGCCCGAGAGGGTCTGGGGCAGCCGGTTCGCGACCTCGGAGAGCCCCAGCCAGTCGATCAGCTCGCGTCCGCGCCGCTCTGCGGCGCTGGAGTCGCCGTGCAGGCGGCCGGGCAGGAGCACGTTCTCCTCGCCGGTCAGCTCGGGCACGAGGTGGAAGAACTGGAAGACGAAGCCCACGTGGCGGCGCCGGAACCGGGTAAGCCCACGCTCGCCCTGGCGGTCGACCCGTACGCCCGCGACCTCGATCTGCCCGCCCTCCACGCGGTCGAGCCCGCCGACCACGTGCAGCAGCGTGGACTTCCCCGAGCCCGAGCGTCCGAGCACGGCCACCACCTCGCCGAGCTCGACGTCGAGGTCGGCCCCGTCCAGCACGCGCCGGGCCGCCCGACCGCCGCCGAAGGCCTTCACCAACCCCCGCGCCCGGACCACGCTCACCGCGCCGACGATAGAGAGGGCCCTAACCCGCCTTCTCGGCCGCCTTCACCGCCTGGTGCGCCGCCCGCAGCAGCGGGTCGTACACGCCCGAGAAGGGTGGAGCGTAGGAGAGGTCGAGGTCCTCGAACTCGTTCGCCGACATCCCCGTCCAGATGCTGGTGGCCAGGACGTCGATGCGCTTGGCGGCGCCCTCCTCGCCCACGATCTGGCCGCCGAGGATGCGGGCGTTGTCGGGGGCCACGACCAGCTTCACCCAGATCGGGCCCGCGCCGGGGTAGTAGCCCGCGCGCGTGCGGTCCTTGATGGTGGCGCTCACCACGTCGATCCCCGCCTCGGCGGCCTGGCGCTCGGAGAGCCCGGTACGGGCCACCTCGTACTTGCAGATCCGTGAGACCGCGGTGCCGATCACGCCCGGGAAGGCCACGTCGCCGCCGGTCGCGTTGATGCCCGCCACCTTGCCCTGCTTGTTCGCGTGGGTGCCGAGCTGGATGTTCACCCCGCGGCCGGTCAGCCGATGGCGGCTCTCGGCGCAGTCCCCGGCGGCGAACACCCCGTCCGCGCCCGAGCAGCGCTGATGGTCGTCGGTCCGCACCGCGCCGGACTCGCCCAGCTCGAGCCCGGCCTCCTCGGCCAGGCCCACCACCGGCCGCACCCCGGTGGAGAGCACCACGTGGTCGGCCTTCAGGTCGCCCTCCTCGGCGGTGCGCACCATCTGCGGGCGCCCGTCCTCGCCGGTCACCACCTCCTCCACGGTGGTGGAGAGCAGCACCCGGATGCCGACCCCCTCGGCGGCGTGCTTGATGTGACTCGCCATGTCAGGATCGAGGGTGGTCATCACCTGGTCGGCCTGGTCGACGAGCACGACGTCGAGGCCCCGCTTGACCAGCGCCTCGGCCATCTCGAGTCCGAGGTAGCTCGCCCCGATCACCACCGCGTTGGTGCCGGGGTGGTGGGATACCTCCGCCCGGAAGCGCTCGGCGGCGTCGACCTTGAGCACGGAGCCGACGGCGTCGGCGCCCTCGATGGGCGGAGGAATCGCCTCGGCGCCGGTGGCGTAGACCAGGCGGTCGAAGCCCTCCTCGTACTCGGTCCTGGCGTCGAGGTCGCGGACGGTGAGCACCCGGCGGTCCAGATCGATGCCCACCACCTCGGTGAGCATGCGCACGTCGATGCCCGACTCGCGGAACTCCTCGGGACTCCGTGCGATCAGCGAGTCCACGTTCTCGATGTCGCCCGCCAGGTAGTACGGGATGCCGCACGCCGAGTAGGACGTGTAGGGGCCGCGTTCGAACGCGAGGATCTCGAGGTCGGGGTCGCGCCGGCGGGCGACGGCGGCGGCGCTCATGCCGGCGGCGTCGCCGCCGACGACGGCGAGGCGCTCAGGCACTGAGGGACACCATCAACGGCGCGAGGATATCCGCGCTCCTCGGTGATCGCCAGGTTGCCCTCTACCCGGCGCGGCAGGCCCTCCTCGCGCGCGCGGCCCGGTCCGCCGCGCTCGTGCCGCCTACGGCGCCCCTCCCCAGCACCTCGTCGAGCCGGTCGGGGAAGTTGGTGAACATTCCGTCCACACCGAGACCTACCAGCGACCGCATCTCCGCCTTCTCGTTGACGGTGTAGGGATGGACGACGAGGCACCGCTCGTGCGCGGCGTCGACGAGCGCCCGATCGACGCTGCCCTTCGACGGCCCGACGCCGATCGCGTAGGTGCGCGCCACCTCGAGCGTTGCGCGGACCGCCGCGCTCGTGCGCTCTCCGGCGTACAGCTGCACGAGCGGCAGCCTGCGGTCAAGTGCGCTCACCTTCTTCAGGCTCTCCGGCGCGAAGGACTGGATCAGCACCTGCCAGCGCCCGGCCGCCGGCCGACGGAGGTCGAACTCGTCCATGAGGGCCAGCAGGCGCTCCTCCATCCGATCGGCGAGGGCCGGGCTCTTGGTCTCGATGTAGTAGTTGGGCCGGCGGCGGTAGCGCTGGAAGACCTCGCGCAGGGTCGGGATCTCCAGGCCTTCGTACTCGCGCCGGGCATGCTCGGGGTAGCGCTCGTTGAACCAGGAGCCGACGTCGCAGGTCTTGATCTGTGCCAGCGTCTTCGTGCGGACCGGGCCGCGGCAGTTCTCGGCGGGACCTCGCGCCGTGCGGTCGAGCGCCTCGTCGTGCAGCACGACCAGCGTCCCGTCGCTCGTCTGCTGGAGATCCTGCTCGATGTAGTCGGCCCCGAGCCGCAGAGCGAGGTCGTAGGCCGGGAGAGTGTGCTCGGGCGCGTAGCCCGACGCGCCCCGGTGACCGACGTTCAGCACGAGGCGCTGGGATGCCCTGCGATCGTCACCACGCTGCGCCTGGGCGGACGGGATGGCCGTCACGGCGGCCAGCACTACGGCGGCGGCGAAGACGGTTGCGACTCGGCTCACTCGGCAACTCCCGGTCGGGGCCGCCTCTAGAGCGGGCCCTCCTGCCAGGGACCGGTTATCGCGCAGGTCATGCCTGCGTTGCCGTTGGGCGTGGTCTCAGACTCACCGAACACGTTGACGAACAGGGTGGCTCCGTCCGGGCTGTAGCAGGCGCCCGCGAACTCCGAATCGTTGAGGATGTTGACCGCCAGCTCGAACGCATCCCCCTCGGGGCTGAGCCCGATCAGACGGTTCACGTTCTCGATCCCGGGCGCGAGCGGATGCCTGTCCTCATCCGCGGAGGAGGCGTCGTCCTCGCAGAGCACCAGCCCGCCGCGTGGGGTCACGGTGAGGTTGTCGGGGGAGTCGAGCTCCTCCCCGCCGGGGGACTCGTACACGAGGCTCAGCTGCCCGCCCGAGTTGCCGCGGGGCCGGTACTCCCAGACCTGGCCATAGCCCTCGCGATAGCCGTCCTCGTTGACGTCGCCGTTCTTCTCGTCGCCCCCGCTCGTCGAGACGAAGAAGACGCTCCCCTCGTCGTACCAGCACCCCTCGAGGCGGTTGAACATCGTCCCCCCGCGCCGGAACCCCTGCTGGAAGACGCCGCGTGGGTCGTCCTCGTTCCTGTACTCCGGATCGACCTCCGGTATCTCCACCCAGGTCACGGGAAGCCGGCGATTCGGCCTCTGATCCTCGCGGGCGTCGTACCTCGGCCGCCCGCGTATCGCGAGCATCTCCAGCTTGCCGCCCGCGAGCAGGTTGCGCGGATCGCGGGGAAGGAAGCGATAGAACCCCGAGCCACGCCCGGACCCCGCATCCTCGGTCAGGTAGACGATGCCCGTGCGCTGGTCGGTGGCCAGGGCCTCGTGGGCGAAGCGCCCCATCGCCTTGATCGGTTGAGCGACCTCGAGCGAGTTCGGACCTCGCTCGAGCGGCACCTCGAAGCAGTAGCCGTGACGCTTCGGAAACCGGAACTCGGGAAGCGCGCTGCCGGGGCCGGCGATCGTCTCCTCGGCGGTGATCCAGCTTCGGGTTCCCAGTCCGTAGCCTCCGGCGCAGTTGACGATCGTGCCGTTGAGGCTGATGAAGTCGCGGACGAGCTGCCGGCTTGCGGGATCGTAGTCGAGGGTCGTCGTTCCTCCGCCTCCCTGAGGGTCGTACCTCTTCGAGGCGTCACCCCTCACGCTCCCCGCCCCGGGCCGGTTTCGATCCTCGTGGTTTCGGATCAGTCGGACCGCGCCGTCGGGCCCGGGGAACGCCGCCATGCCGTCGAGGGCGAGGGGCGTGGGGTTCCCGTCCGACATCGTGGAGCCGATGTCGCCGAAGGTGACGTAGCTGAAGCCCGCCGGCAGGGCGAGGATCTCTCGACCCCGCTGGTCGCGGACGCGCTGGAGGCGGCCATAGCCCTCGCCGTCGGCTCCGCCCTTGCGCTTCGGCCGTGACTGGGCGTGCGCCGAACGGGCCGTCAGGCGCTCGAGCGCGGTCGCGCTCAAGAGGCCTCCTCCGGCCAACAGAGCGCCGCGGCCGAGGAACGAGCGTCGATCGAGAGTGGTCATCCTGGAGAACCCTGCCTTTGTGCGAGAGCGGACGCCGGCATGCTCGACTCGCGCCCCAGGTAAGACGTGAACCTTGTGTTATCCGCGTGTTAGTAACCGGTTGCGCCGCGACCCTTCGACCGACGCCTCAGGGCTGGACTTCATTCAGACTTGATCGATTGCGCTCAGCGCTGCTCGAGCGCCACGTCCCGGCCACGGGGCAGCTCCCACCGCCCCGCGCACCACCCCAGACGGGCCCCGTCGGCCAGCCGCACCGCGGTCCTCCCCAGCCGCGGCTCGCCCCAGAGCGTGGCCTCGAGCGGCCGCTCGTGCTCGGGCACGTCGCCCAGGCCCTCGCGGACGTGCTCCGCCGGGTAGGTGACCACCAGAGAGCCCGAGCGCACCCACACCGGTATGCGCCCCACCGGTGCGGCCGCCACCACCTCGCGCCCGCCCTCGACCCGCTCTCCCGACCAGAAGTCGATCCACTCCCCGCGGGGCAGGAACACCTCTCGCTCCGTGGCGCCCCGCTCGAGCACCGGGGCCACCCACAACGCGGGCCCGAACCCGTATACGTCGGCCAGCGCCCAGCCGCGCGGCTCGGCCGGATCGCTGAGGAGCAACGGGCGGATCACCGGGAGGCCACACCGCGAGGCGGTGGCCGCCGCCGCCCGCACGTAGGGGACGAGGCGCTCGTGCAGGAGCACATACTCGCGGTAGACGTCGAGGGTCTCGGCGTCGTAGGTCCACGCCTCCTGCTCGAAGCGCCCGTGCGCGTGCATGAGCGGGGAGAAGCACCCGAGCTGCACCCAGCGCAGCAGCAGCTCCTTAGGGCATCGCTCCGAGAGGCGCTCGCCGAGATAGCCGCCCACGTCGTGCGAGAGGTTCGAGAAGCCGCTGGCCGCCGCGGTGAGCAGCGCGGTCACGAGAACCCGCAGGGACCAGAAGTCAGAGACCTGGTCGCCGCCCCACAGGTGCCCGACGGCCTGCTGGCCGCTCCACCCCGACCGGCCGAAGAGGACCCCTCGGCCGGGGTGCACCTCGTCTAGCGCCCGCTGCATCGACTCCCGGTACAGGCCGCCGAGCGCCCACGCCGCCTCGGCGCCGGTGCGCCCGTCGGCCAGGCGCGCGTCCGGCGGGATGTAGTAGCCCTCGCCGTCGTCGGCCTTGATGCCCTCGATGCCGAGCGCCAGCGCACGCTTCGCCTGCTCGCGCCACCACTCCTCGGCCGCCGGAGAGGTGAAGTCGACCGGCGAGCCGGTGCCCATCCACCACCGGGCCACGAGCGGCTCGCCGTCGGCGGTGCGCACGAAGTGGCCCGCCTCGGCGGCCGGCGCGTAGTTCGGCGCGGGCTCGCGGTGCAGGCGCTCGGACTCGGCGTCCGGCGGCTTCTGACCATCGGCCGACTCGAGGTTGGTCCACGGCGTGATCCACGCCACCGTGCGCACTCCGGCGGCGCGGAAGCGGCGGAGCATCCCCTCGGGGTCCGGGAACTGGTGGGGGTTGAACTCCCAGGTGTTGTACTGCGTCTCCCA
>JACCZP010000281.1 GCA_013695885.1 Thermoleophilaceae bacterium
CCCATGCCGAGGCCGATGAGCAGCGCGATCGCGTAGAGCCAGCCGATCGCGAAGCCTCCGACGCGGAAGATCGGGAAGCGGTTGCCGCCGAAGGAGGAGACCAGCAGCATGCCGAATCCGGCGAAGAAGCATCCGAGCGAGGCGCCGGGCGTGAGCTCCCGGCCGATGAAGGTGCCGGCCGCGGCGAAGGCGATGGCCACCGCCACGAGGAAGAGCACCTGCCCCATGAGGGTGGCGGTGCTGGCCGGGGCGGCGTCGGTGGGGCTGGCGTGGGTGGGTCGAGAGAAGGCGCTCGGCTCGTGCAAGGTCGGCTCCGTGACGTGGGGTCGGTGCCCGAAACGGTACCGATCCCCTGGACCGGCCAAAGCCCTCTCGTGAGCGCGCGGCTGCGGGCGATGGCCGCGCTGGTGGACCAGGCCCCCGACCCCGATCTCAGCCCGAGTACAGCTCCTCGATCTCCTCGCGGTACTTCTCGCCGATCGGCTTGCGCTTCAGCTTCGCGGTCGGGGTGAGCTCGTCGCCGCCCGGCTGCCACTCGGTGGGCAGGATCCTGAAGCGCTTGATCTGCTCCACGCGGGCGAGGCTCTCGTTCGCGTGGTCGACCTCCCGCTGGACCTCGTCGATCACCGCCTGCTGGCCGGCCCACTCCTCCACCGAGTCACCGGAGAGCCCGTGGGCGCGGGCGAAGCCGGGCGCAGCCTCCGGGTCGAGCGTGATCAGCGCGACGTTGTAGGGGCGGTTGTCGCCCACGGCCATGGCCTGACCGATCAGCGGCCCGGCGGCCTTGACCCTGGCCTCGATGTTGGCCGGCGACATGTTCTTGCCGCCCGAGGAGATGATCAGCTCCTTCTTGCGGTCGACGATCCGCAGGAAGCCCTCGTCGTTCCACTCGCCGATGTCGCCGGTGTGCAGCCAGCCGTCCGCGTCGAGGGCCTCGGCGGTCTTCTCGGGCAGGTTGCGGTACCCGCCCATCACGACGTCGCCCTTCATGAGCACCTCGCCGTCGTCGGCCAGGCGGATCTCGACGCCCGGCGAGGGCGGCCCCACGGTTCCGATCCTGATGTCCTCGGCGCGGTTGCAGGTGCCCGCGCCGCAGCTCTCCGACATCCCCCACAGCTCGGCGAGGGGCACGCCGATCGCGTGGAAGAACTCGATGACCTCGGGCGGCGTGGGCGCCGCCCCCACGTTGCAGGCCTCGAGCGCGTCGAGGCCCACCAGGGCGCGCATCTTCGACAGCACCATCTCGTCGGCCTTGCGCCACTCCTGCTCGAGCTCGTCGGGCACCTCCTCGCGGGCCTGGATCAGCCGCGTCTTGCGCAGCCCCGTGTCCACCGCCCAGCGCATGGCCTGTTGACGCTGGGCGTCCTGCTCGCCTTCGATCGCCGCTTCGAGCCCCGCCTTCATCTTCTCCCAGATGCGGGGCACCGAGAAGAACCAGCTCGGACGCACCTCGGACAGGTACTCGCCGATCCGCTTGGGGTCCGGGCAGCAGGTGGAGGTGAACCCGAACATCACCGCCAGGTAGTGCGAGCACGAGCGCTCGGCGATGTGGGCCATGGGCAGCCACGAGATGACCCGCGCGCCGTCGGGGAAGACGACGATCTGGTCGAAGGAGCGGCCGGCGGCCAGCTCGTTGGCGTGGGTTAGCTGGACGCCCTTGGGGTCTCCGGTGGTGCCCGACGTGTAGATCAGCGTGAGCACGTCGTCGGGCTCGACCGCCTCCCAGGCCGCCGCGAAGTCGAAGTCCGGCTCCGCGCGCGCCTCGACGTCCTCGAGCGTGAGCGTCCCCTCCTCGCCCTCGCCGTCCACCACGACCACGTGCTCGAGCTCCGCGCAGCGTTCGCGCACGGCGAGCACGGTGTCGAGGAACGCGCGCTCGGTGACGAACACGCGGCTCGCGGCGTCGCTCACCTGGAACTCGATCTGGTCGGCCGTATAGGTGTTGTAGACCGAGAACGCCACGGCGCCGAGGTGCATCGCGGCGGCGTCCGCGAAGTGGAACTCGGGACGGTTGACGAGCATGGCCGCCATCGTGTCGCCGCGGCCGAGGCCGAGCGCGGCCAGGCCGCCGGCTAGGCGACGCACGCGCTCCCCGTACTGCGACCAGGTGATCGACACCCCGTCGCCGAGGGTGCGTATGGCCACCCGGCCGGGATGGTCCTCGACGGTGGCCTGGAAGGCGCCGCACAGCGTCGGCTCCTGCAGCGAGCGGAAGCTCGGCCGCTCCCCGACGATGCTCGTGCCCTCCATGGGTCTCTCCCTCCCCGTGGCCGTCTACAAGACGGCCGCGCCGCGGGCGCGGCGGGAGCCGTCGGGCGCGTACTATCGCACGCCGAAGCCCTCGCCGGAGACGAGCCGGCCGATGTCGTTGGTCAGCCCGACCGAGAACAGGATGAGGATGAGGACGATCCCCACCACGCTCGCCCGCTCCATGACCCACAGGGGCACGGGGCGGCCGCGAACCTTCTCGACGATGGCCCAGAAGATGTGGCCCCCGTCGAGGGGCAGGAAGGGGAACAGGTTCACCAGCGCGAGCGAGAGCGATATGAGCGCGAGGATGCTCACCACCAGGTCGAGGTCGGTGATGA
>JACCZP010000303.1 GCA_013695885.1 Thermoleophilaceae bacterium
CGTGAAGTCCTCCGAGGACGCCAGCTCCTCCTGCGCGCTCACCTCGCGCTCGAGGGAGGCGGCCATGTCGGGCTTGGCCGCGGCGTCGATGACCCGCTTGGCCAGCGCCACCGCACGCGGGGCCGCGGCGACGAGCTCGTCGCAGAGCGCCTCGGTGACCGCGTCGAGGTCCTCGGCGCTCGCCACGCGGTTGGCGAGCCCGATCCGGTGGGCCTCGCGGCCGTCGATCAGGCGCCCGGTGAGGATCAGCTCCTTCGCTATGCCCACGCCCACCACCGCGGGGAGTCGCGAGCATCCGCCGACGTCGGGCAGGAGGCCGACGCGCGTCTCCACGAGCCCGGCCACTGCGTCCTCGGCCATCGTCCGCATGTCGCAGGCCAGGGCCAGCTCCATGGCGCCGCCGATGCACCCGCCGTGGATCTGGGCGATCGTCGGCTTCGGCATCTCCTCGGCCATGCCCCAGACGCGCAGCATCCCGTCGCGCATGGGGTGAAGGGTCTCGGGCCGGGCGGCCAGCTCGGCCAGGTTGGACACGTCGACGCCCGAGGAGAACATCGCCCCGTCGCCGCGGAGCACGACGCAGCGCACGTTCGGGTCCCCGGCTGCGGCCTCGAAGGCCTCGCCGAGCGCTTCGACCAGCTCGTGGTTCAGCGCGTTGCGCTTCTCGGCCCGGCTCATCACCACGTGCCGCACCGCCCCGCGATCCTCGACCTCCACCAGTCCCATGTACGCTCCCGCGCTCGTTGACGACTCCGGAAGGAAGCTAATGGAGATCTCGAAGGTGGGAGTTGTCGGTGCGGGACTGATGGGCCACGGAATCGCGCAGGTATCGGCCCAGGCGGGATACGGCGTGGTGCTCTGCGACATCGATCAGGGCTGCCTGGACTCGGGGCTGGGGAAGATCGAGAAGCAGCTCTCCCGCGCGGTCGAGAAGGAGAGGATCGAACAGGAGACGGCCGATGCGGTCCGCGGACGTATCGACGGCACCGTGGACCAGCAGGATCTCTCCGATGTCGACCTCGTGATCGAGGCCATCACCGAGGATCTCGAGCTCAAGCGGAGCTTCTACGGCGACCTCGACGGGATCGTCAAGGACGACGCGATCTTCGCCTCGAACACCTCATCGCTGTCGATCATCGACCTCGCCACCGCGACCCAGCGCGCCGAGCGCTTCGTGGGCATGCACTTCTTCAACCCTGCGCAGGTGATGCCGCTCGTGGAGGTCATCCGCGCGGTCACCACCAGCGACGAGGCCTTCCAGACGGCGCTCGACTACGCCAAAGGGCTCGACGGCAAGGTCGTGGTGCCGACGCCCGACAAGGCCGGGTACATCGTCAACCGGCTGCTCGTGCCCTACATGCTCGACGCCGTGCGCGCCTACGAGGAGGGCGTGGGCTCCATCGAGTCGATCGACGCCGCCATGAAGGCGGGCGCCGGACATCCCATGGGGCCGATCACCTTGCTCGACTTCGTGGGCCTCGACACCACCCAGGCGATCGCCGAGATCATGTTCAGCGAGTTCCGCGAGCGGCGGTTCGCGCCTCCGCCCACGCTGCGCAAGCTCGTTTCCGCCGGGTGGTACGGGAAGAAGTCCGGGAAGGGCTTCTACGACTACTCGGGGGACAAGCCGGTGGCGGTGGACCTGAGCGTCTGACGGCGCTTCAGCGGCGCAGCCTCGCGACCGGGGCCGGTCTCACGTTCGCCGCAGCCACCGGAGAGGGCCCCGCCGCGACGCACTCGGCCCGCTCACGACGAGCTCGGCGACGTTTGGCCCGAGCGCCACGTCGATGCTCTCTATGAGCTCCGAGGCGAACGAGTAGGAGCGCTCGAGCGCCTCCAGCTCGATTCGATCGGTCGTGTCGCTCGGGCCGTGGGTGGGCTTCAGGCCTTCGGGTGGCGCGCAGGAGAGCGCCACCGCCGGATATCCACGGCGGGCCGCGGCGTGCGCGGAGGTCGCGGTGGGTGGGGCGATCGGCGCGGCGCCCCCGAAGCGCCTGCCGCCCGCGTCCTCTGTCGCGAGCTCCTCGCAGCGCTCGAGCACCGGCCCGAAGTAGCGCCGTCGACGCAGGAGCCCTTCGCGCCGCGCGTACCGGACGGTGCCTGCCCCCGTCCGGTCGAAGCCGACGAACACGGTCCGGCGCCGGTCGAGCCGGCGGCGATGAGCGCGGACGAAGGCCGCCGTGCCCAGGAGGACGCCCTCGTCGGCGCCCGACAGGAGCACCCAGAGATCGAAGTGCTCGAGGGACCCGCCGTGGCTTGCGGCGAGGCGCAGGGCGGTCGCGACTCCCGAGGCGTTCTCGTTCGCCCCCGGGGAGATCGGAGCGACGGTGATGCCCACGAGCACCGCGGCGGCGAGTACGAGGAGGATGGTGGGCACGACCTGTACGACGTTGAGCGCGTAGGAGTTCGGGAACGCGATCCGCAGCGCCGCGAGGACGACCACCGTCAGGAGGAGCGCGGTCAGGACCTGCGTGGGTCCGAGCGGCAGCCGAAGGACCCGGGCGAGCGCGGCGATGCGACCGAGCACCCCGGAGGCGAGTGGGCCCGCGGCGGGTCCGGCGTCGTAGTGCGCCACGAGCACGAGCGTCCCGGGCTTCTCGCCGCCCTCACGCGAGACCACGTTCTGCGAGGCGCGGCGCGGGGTGAGGCGGCGAGCGAGCTGCGCTCGGCCGCTCAGGTCGAGGACGAGCGACACCAGGGCCAGGAGGACGATGACGATCCCCACGACCGGGTCGAACACCGACGTGACGCTCCCCACCACGCCCAGCACCACGTGCAGGAGGTACGTGGGCGCATACCGCGGCCAGGTCCAGAACGGCTCGATCTCCGCATCGCGGCCCATCGCGCGAAGACGCCGCGCGAGATGACCCGCGGCCCGCCGCTCGGCGTCCGTACCGGGCGCGCGAGCCTCGAAGCCGACGAGATCCTCGATCTCGTCCACAGGGTCGCGGGCGGGCGGCACGGCGGAGGGTCGGCGCGTGGCGGACGCGCGGCTCATGTCGTCGGGCGGCTCAAGTGGCGAATGGACCTGTCGCGCCGTGGGGGCGTCGTCCAGCCTCACCCGATGCCCGGGGCGGGACTCGAACCCGCACGCCCTTGCGGGCAGAGCATTTTGAGTGCTCCGCGTATACCGGTTTCGCCACCCGGGCGGGAAGCTCGCGATCGATCCTAGGCGTGCGGCCCGGACACGGTCCGGCTAGCCCTGCTGGCGCGACTGGCCGGTGCCCTCGTCGGCTTCGTGCTCGGCCTCCGACGCGCGCCCATGCTCGGCGTCCGCGTACGCATGCTCCTGGTCGGCGGACCCCTCATCCTGGTGGTACTCGCCGGAGCCGTTCTCGTGGCCGTCTTCGTCGTAGTCGTCCTCGTCCTCGTCCTCGCGATCCTGCTGGGAGCGCTCCTCCACCTCGACGTCCCAACCCTGCTGGAATCCGAGAATGGAGGCGGCCACGAGCAGCACCTGGAGCATCACGATCAGCACGGTGAGGAGGCCGAGCACCTCCGCCGGGAGGAGCGAGCTCGCATAGCCGTCCTTGGTCCGCTCGAACCAACCCGGCAGGCCCGGAGCCACCATGGCGGCGAACATCAGGGCCAGCCCCGCCGAGAGCGCCAATACGCCGCGCTTCCACTGGAAGAAGACGAAGTAGGCGATCAGCGAGTAGATGATCACGTACGCGAGCGTCATCCAACGAGCGCCCGTCTGACTGGTCCACCCGCCGATGAGGACCAGGGCGATAAGCACGGCGCTCGATACGAGCAGCAGCGCGATGACCGTCTTGGTGGCCTTCGCAGAGGCCCGTTCGCGGTTCGGGTGACGAAGCCTGGCGGCGGCCTGCTGTGCCATCGCGGGCAAGTCTACGGCTTTGAATGGACGCGCGCGGAGGTCCGGCCACGCGCGGGGCCGCCGCACGGCGCGGAGACTCGGATGCGGATGGAGGGACTCGAACCCCCAAGGGACGAAGCCCACCGCGTCCTAAGCGCGGCGCGTCTGCCAGTTCCGCCACATCCGCCTGAACACCGAGTCTAGGTCGGAGGTCGCTCGCGCTACCTCATCTCTCTGGCTTTGCGAACGCACGTTCGTATATTGAGCGTACGGCCGGACGGAAGCGGGGCGGGCGCTAGGCTCGACGCGCTGGGGCACTAGCTCCTAATTGGCAGAGCGGCGGTCTCCAAAACCGCAGGTTCCAGGTTCGAGCCCTGGGTGCCCCGCTTTCTACGAACCATCGCTACGCCGCGGCGGAGTCGTCGCCCCTTGGACGACGGCGCCCACTGCGGTCATGGTTCACGCCTTCACTCCCCGAATGACCGGGCCGCGCGGGTCTCGGACGCCGACCGCGAGCGAGTGGTCGATGTCCGGCGCCTGCGCTGCGCCGAGGGGTACCTGAGCCTGGACACGCTCTCGGGCCGCGTCGAGGCGGCCTACCGGGCCAAGACGTCCGCCCAGCTCGAAGCGGTGATCCTCGATCTTCCCCGGCGGATGCGCGCCCGGGTCCGCGGCTCGTGGACGAGCGCCGCGTCGTCGATGACTCGCTGGCTCGGGCGTGCCCCCCGTGCCTCGGTCGGCCTGCTGGAGGTCTCGAGCGACGAGTCGGGTGCCGGCGGAGTCGGGCGGTTCGTCGTCGGGCGGTCCTGGGACTGCGACGTGCGTCTCGCCGACCCCTCCGTCTCGCGCCGCCACGCCGAGCTCCGACACGGCGCGGCCGGCTGGTCCGTCGAGGACCTTGCGTCCCTCAACGGCGTGCTCGTCAACGGCCGGCGCATCTGGAGGGCGAGCGTCGAGTCCGGCGACCGCCTCGGGCTCGGTGACGTCACGGTCACCTTCCGATCCCTCGACTGAGATTGGTCGATCGCACGTTCGCGTCCGGCTGCACGG
>JACCZP010000305.1 GCA_013695885.1 Thermoleophilaceae bacterium
GGGCGTCGTGGTCGTAGTCGGGCGTGGGGGCCCAGGTGACGAAGGCGGCGATGGAGTCGGCGAGGTCCGCTTGAGCTTCGGGCCCGGCGCGCTCCAGGTAGGAGCCGGCGTCTGGCCGCCGACCCGCATTCCAGGCGTCGATGAACTCGCTGAGGAGTCGGTCAGGGTCGGTGGTCACGGAGGATCTCCTCGAGTTGCTTCACGCCGCGGCTACGGCGCGCGTAGACGTTGTCTGGACTGATGTCGAGGCGCTCGGCGATCTCGTCGCCCGGGAGCCCCTCGAGGTAGGTGGGCTCGAGCACGGCGCGGTAGTTGTCGTTCTCCACCTGCGCGATCCCCCAGGCGACCAGCTCGTGCGACTCGCGCCGGCTCTCCTCCTCGGCCTCGCTCTCGGCGGCGAGCGCCTCGCGCTCGAGCGAGTGGCGGGCGATCGCAGCGTCGTAGGGGCCTGACTCATCGGCGTACTCGTAGCGCTCGTCGAGGCTGCCGGCGGCGTGCTTCTCGTGGCGCAGCTCGCGGCGCCCGTAGTCCATGCACGAGTTGTGCACGCACCGGTGGAGCGCCGCACGGAACTGGCCGATGGCCGACCCGCGGAAGCCCGGTCCCATGGAGTTCGCACGGATGAACGCCTCGTTCGCGGCGTCGGGGAGGTCGTCGGTGGGGAGGCGCTCGCCACCGGGGAAGCGGAAGACGCCGACGAGCTGCTTGATGCGGTCGAAGTTGCGGAGTACGAGGTGTTGCCAGAGCTCGAGCGTGCGGGGGAGGTCGCCGTCGGCCCGGTGCTGGTGGAAGAGCCGGAGGAGCTCCTCGTCGCGGAGGTGTCGGGGTGGGGGGTCGATGGGGGAGGGTCGGGGCGGGGGTGGGGTCTCTGACAGGGAGACCCGAGCGTCCTTACGCGTCCAGGCGATCGTCGAACGCTCCCTCTCGTGACGCCCGTACGAGGCGGTCGGACGTCGAGCCGCGTCGACCGAGTGGCACCGTCAGTCCGGTGTCTCGACCATGACGAGGTCGTCGATGATCGCGAGGTCGGACGGATCGGCGGTCAACAGCGGGACGCCGTGGACGTTGGCGGTCGCAGCGATCGCGAGATCCACCGCGCGACGGCGCGGTTGCCCGCCACGCCGGGCGACCGCCGCGGCGAGTCGCCCCCACTCGCGGGCCACCGGCGCGTCGACGGGGAGCGGCTCGAAGGTGGCCTCGATCACGCCGAGTCGTTGGGCACGCCGAGCCTGTTCGTCGGCATCGGCGGCGACGAGGACGCCGAAGTGAAGCTCGGCGAGCGAAGCGGCGCTGATCGCTCCCTCCCGCTCGCCGGGGCTCTGACCTCCGATCAGGATCGAGGTGTCGAGCAGGACCCGGGTCACGTGAACGGGTCGGTCAGCTCCGCCGGGAGTCGCTCGAGGTCCTCGGCGAGGGTCTCGGGCGCCGGGGTCTCGAAGACCGCCTTCAGCGGAGCGCCGCTCACCCAGCGGCGTCTGGCGGCGGGGCCGAGTCGAGCGACCGGCCTTCCGGCGACCGTGATGGTCAGCTCCTCGCCCGCCTCCGCGCGGCGGAGCACCTCGGCCACGTTGTTGCGTAGCTCCTTCTGGGGGATGGTGGACACGGGCTCGGAAAAGTAGCAGTTCTGCTACCTGGCCGTGAAGGCGTAGCTCATCTGAGGAGCCGCGTCAGCGGAGCCGCGTCACCAGCTTGACCACCACGCTCTTCGAGTGCCCGGTGCGCTGCGCCTCGTCCTCGACGTAGGCGTAGGAGCGCTCGGAGAGGTTGCGTCAGGCACAACCCGGGTCGCATGTCGTCAGGGCAGCGAGCCCGGCGGGGCAAGCCAGGCGGACTCGAAGTCCATGACCTCGGCGAGGGTGTCGTAGTCGTGGTCGTAGTGGAGGACGGCGGCTCCGGTCTCCTGAGCGGCTGCGGCCACGAGATAGTCGACGATCGGGATTCGCGGTGCGCCCGCGGAGCGGTGGGCGAGCGCGCGCATCGAGCTTTGCGCGGCTCGGATGACGGCCACCGTGAGCGGCGCGGTCCGCAGGGCCGAGAGGCCCTCCGCGAGAGTGTCGAAGCTGTCGCCGTCACGTGCGCTGAGGAGGATCTCGAGCCGCACGGCAGGAGAGACGCGCAACTGGTCGTCCAGAAGCGCACGCTTCCAGGCCTCGCGGACGCTCTCGTGATGGGCGCGCGACCAGGCCGAGGTGTCGACCACGAGCGGCAGCGCGCCCCAGGGCTCACGGCTACTCGATTCGCCAGGCACGGCGCTTTCCTTCGCGCAGTGCGTCCCAGTCGATGCCCGCTGTCACCGGCTCGTCGAAGCTGCGCGCCAAGCGCTCGAGCACGGCGCGACGTTCGACCCCGGCCTGTGGGGGGCCGGCGAGATGGCGCGCGCCGGCGATCGCCAGCTCGCGTACCTGCCGGGAACGCGACAGTCCGGAGGGCAGATGCGCTGCGGCTGCGCGCAGCGCGCGTGCGAGCTCCGGATCCTCGGTGACCTGGATGCGGGGATGGTGCGTGGGCACCTGGCGGAGTGTGCCACTGATGTACCACCGTCTTTGGCCTGGCGCCTGGCCGCTCCGACGGCGAGCGAGTCGGCCGAGAGGCCTCACCCGTCATACGTGTGTCACACCCAAGACGCACCAACACTTGAAGCCGGGGCCGCGTACACAGCTTGAGGATGAGGTTGCGCCCTTCGGTCGCGAGCCGTCGTCTGTGTGAAACGGTCCGTCGGCGAGAGCACCACACCGAGGGGGGATTGGTGAAGACACTGGGGATCGATCTGGCCGCGAGGCCGAAGAAGACCGCGGCGTGCATGATCGAATGGCGGGACGGCCGAGCGACCGTGCAACGTCTCGACGCGGGTCACGGCGATCCCGTCCTGTGCCGGCTGATCGCCGAAGCCGACAGGGTGGGGATCGATGCGCCCTTCGGCTGGCCCGACGAGTTCGTAGAAGCCGTCGCGGGCCATCATGGCCTTCGACCGTGGCCCGGTGTCGACCATGCCGATGCGGACGAGTTCCGCGCCATCCTCAGCTACCGCGAGACCGACACGCACAGCCGGTGCGGTTCGAAGCGCATACCCACCGGTGGTCGCTCTCCCGACCGTGGGCCTGACGCCTGCCATGCCGGTCCCGGGCTTGCGAGCCGCCTCAGCTCTCGGACAAGGGCTTCAGGGCCGCCTTGCCCGCGGCTGCGATCGCGCGATCGAGGGTGGCGACGACCTCCTCATGCACCGGGACTGCTTCCTCCCCCGAGAACTGGCCGAGACGCGCGTTGATGTCCCGCTTCAAGTTGCGTAGCGGGTTCGCCTGAGGGTCGTGAAGGGTGCCGGGGGCGGCGATCCAGCGACTGACGTACTCGAGCGTCGTGTGCTCGAGGATGTGGTCGTAGTCGCGGTCGTAGTGGAGCACCCCGAGGTCGTGCTCGTGGGCCGCCGCCGCCACGAGGTAATCGACGATGGGGCGTCGATGGAACTGGGGGGCGACGGTCGCCATGGCGAGCTGAGCGTCGCAGGCGAGGCGCCAGGTGCGCTCGGATATCTCGACGTAGGGAAGCGCCTCGGTCAGCTCCTCGAAGAGCTCCCTCATGTCCGTGAGGTTGCGACTCGAGTAGAGCGCCTCGAGCACGAACGGCCCACACGAGTAGAGGCGGTCGTGCGCCAGTCCGCTGGACCAGAGTGGTGCTACGGCCGGGTGGTCCGCGCGGGCGAACGCCGAGTTGTCAACGAGGTAACCGGTCGTCCCGCCGAGCAAGTCAGGTGTCGAGGTCACGCGCCCACCCGCGCTCGCGCACCTCTCGGGCGGCGTCCGGGTCCACCGGTGCCGAAGCGGCGATACGTGCGAGCAGCCGCTCCTTCAGGGCAGCTCGCCGGGCCTCCGCTCGGGCTCGGTCGTCCGCCTCGCGGAGGAAGGTGTCGGCGCCGAGGACGATGAGTCGACGGATATCGGCCTCGCCCGCCACGCTGCGCACCTTCGCGAGGGCGTCGGCTACGTCTCCGACCTCGGTGATGGTGTGGCGCGGACGGGTGGTGGGCATGCGCGACGGTAGTGTAACACTCGGTGCTGTACCTCGGCTGGCCTCAATGGCACGCCCGAGAGATGCGCAGCCAGTGGTCCAGGGCGCGTCAGGAGCTCACAGGCCGCGCCGACTGACGCGGGGCTTGCGAAGCTAGCCAGCGGACTGCCACCCATGCTCCACATCCACCGATCCGAACGCGCCGACGGTCTCGTCGACGCCCTGCGTGACCTCATGGTCGAGCCACTGTCCGACCCGTTCGCGCCGGAAGTCATCGCGGTCCCCACCCGCGGGATGGAGCGCTGGCTGACGCAGCGGATGTCGGCCGGCCTCGGCGTGACCGCCGGACGCGCCGACGGGATCTGCGCGAACGTCGACTTTCCCTCCCCGCGCCGACTGGTCGGCGACGCCGTCGCGGCCGTGTCGGGGATCGACCCCGCCGCGGACGGGTGGCTGCCCGAGCGGATGGTGTGGCCGCTGCTCGACGTGGTCGACGCGTGCCTTCGCGAGCCGTGGCTGCGCACGCTGGCCGTGCACCTGGGAAGTGAGGAGGAGACGACCGATCCCACCCGGCGGGCGCGCCGGTTCAGCACCGTCCGGCACCTCGCGGAGCTGTTCGATCGCTACGCGCTGCACCGGCCGGAGATGGTGCGGGCGTGGGCGGAAGGTCACGACACCGGCGGAGAAGGCCGCGACCTCCCTGCCGACGCCCTCTGGCAGGCCGAGCTGTGGCGGCGCCTCGACGCACGCATCCCCGAGCCCGGTCCGGCCGAGCGGCTGGAGGGAGCGTGTGCCCGCCTGCGCGAGGAGCCCGAGCTCCTCGAGCTGCCCCAGCGCGTTTCGCTGTTCGGCCTGACCCGTCTCCCCGCGGGCCACCTGCAGGTCCTGCGCGCGCTGTCGGCCGGCCGCGACGTCCACCTGTTCCTGCTGCACCCGTCGCCGGCGCTGTGGACGCGCGTGGCCGAGGAGACGCAGACGCACGGCGCCCCCGTGGTCCGCCGCGCCGACGACCCGACCGCGACCCTCCCGGCCAACCGCCTGCTGCGGTCCTGGGGGCGAGACGCCCGCGAGCTGCAGCTCGTAGTCGGCGTGGACGGCGACCACGTCGACGACCACCGTCCGGTCGAGCACCACGGCGACACCCTGCTCGCACGCATCCAGTCCGACCTGCGCGCGGACCGCCCGCCGCCCGGACCGCCGCTCCCCGGCCACGAAGACGCGCGCCCGCCGCTCGACCCCGACGACCGCAGCGTGCAGGTGCACTCGTGCCACGGCCGCGCCCGCCAGGTCGAGGTCGTTCGCGACGCGATCCTGCACGTGCTCGAGGAGGACCCGGGCCTCGAGCCGCGCGACGTGATCGTCATGTGCCCGGACATCGAGACGTTCGCCCCGCTGGTCCAGGCCACGTTCGGGGCGGGGGAGGTCTCGGAGGAGGACGACGATGAGGACGCCCCTCCCGCCGAGGTCCGCCCGCCCGACCTGCGGGTTCGGCTCGCCGACCGGGCCCTGCGCCAGACCAACCCGGTGCTCGGCGTCGTCGCCCGCCTGCTCGATCTCGTCGAGGAGCGGCTGACCGCCTCCCAGGTGCTCGACCTGGCCGACCGCGAGCCGGTCCGGCGGCGGTTCCGCTTCGACGACGACGACCTCGCGCGGGTGGAGGACTGGGTCTCCGCGAGCGGTATCCGCTGGGGTCTCGACGCCGAGCACCGCGCGCCGTACAAGCTCGACGGCCTTGCCGCCGGCACCTGGCGCACCGGGCTCGACCGCGTGCTCGTGGGCGTCGCTATGAGCGAGGACGACCGGCGGCTGTTCGAGGGCGTCCTTCCGCTCGACGACGTCGAGAGCGGGTCGATCGACCTCGCCGGGCGCTTCGCGGAGCTCGTGGACCGGCTGCGGGAGTCCGTCGATGCGCTGAGCACGCCGAAGACGATCGACGCGTGGGCCGCCGCCATCGGCACGGCTGCGGACTCGCTCACCGCGACCGCCGAGCGGGACGCCTGGCAGCGCCTGGAGCTCCAGCGGCTGCTGGACGACGTGGTCTCCGAGGCCACGGCTGCGGGCACGGTGTCCACGACGAGCCTCGAACTCCAGGAGGTGCGGGCTCTCCTCGCCGAGCGCCTCCAGGGGAGGCCGACCCGCGCGAACTTCCGCACCGGTCATCTCACGATCTGCACGCTCGTGCCGATGCGCTCGGTCCCGCATCGGGTCGTGTGCCTGCTCGGCATGGACGACGGCGTCTTCCCGCGCAAGGCCCCGCGCGACGGCGACGACCTGATCCTGGACGACCCGCACGTCGGCGACCGCGACCCCCGCACCGAGGATCGCCAGATGCTGCTCGACGCGCTGCTGGCCGCGACCGACCGCCTGGTCGTCGCCTACACCGGCAACGACGAGCGCACGAACACGCCGCGCCCGGCCGCCGTGCCCGTCGGGGAGCTGCTCGACGTGGTCGACGAGACGGTCCGCACCGACGATGGCCGCCCCGCGCACGAGCGGGTCGTGGTCCGCCACCCGCTCCAGC
>JACCZP010000080.1 GCA_013695885.1 Thermoleophilaceae bacterium
TGCGTCGCGACTTCCCGATCGGCGGCGAGCCGGTGATGTTCACGTTCAACGAGGTGAAGATGCCGCGCTGGTATCAGGGCCGGACGCACTCGAACGGCGGCATGGAGGGACACTCCGGTGAGTACAAGGGGTAGCGACCGCGAGGGCACGAGCGCCGCGCTCGAGGTCCCCTACCGCGAGCGCGAGCGCTCGATCACGCTCGAGCAGATGGAGCGCCCGGTCGAGGGCACCGAGCGTCCGCGGCCGGCCGAGGACGCGGGCGTCGACACCGAGCTGTTCACGATCAACATGGGCCCGCACCACCCGGCCACCCACGGGGTGCTGCGGCTGATGCTCACGCTCCAGGGCGAGGTCGTGCGCGAGCTCGTGCCGATCATCGGCTACGTCCACACCGGCATCGAGAAGTCGTGCGAGGACCAGTCCTACTGGAAGGTGATCCCGTTCGTCGAGCGGATGGACTACCTCTCCTACTACTTCAACGCGCAGGCCTACTGCATGGCCGTCGAGAAGCTGCTGGACGAGGAGGTGCCCAAGCGCGCCCAGTACCTGCGGGTGATCCACATGGAGCTGAATCGGATCGCCTCGCACCTGTTCTGGCTCGGCACCTCGGCGCTCGACCTCGGCGCCATCTCGATGCTCTGGTACTCGCTGCGTGACCGGGACATGTTCCTCGATCTCTTCGAGTCCTCGAGCGGCCAGCGCCTGCACACGCGCTACTTCCAGGTGGGCGGGGTGATCGAGGACATCCCGCCCGGATGGGACGACCGCTGCCGGCGGGTCATGCACCAGATGTCCTCGCGCATCGACCAGTACGAGAGCCTCCTCGACCGCAACGAGATCTTCCTCCAGCGGATGAAGAACGTGGGCATCGTCTCGCAGGAGGAGATGCTCGCGTTGGGGGTGACCGGGCCCCTGCTGCGCGCCACCGGCCACCCGTGGGATCTGCGCAAGGCGATGCCCTACTCCTCGTACGAGGACTTCGAGTTCCGCATCCCGGTGGGGACCGTGGGCGACAACTACGACCGCTACCGCGTGCGCATGGCCGAGATGCGCGAGTCCATGCGCATCGTCGAGCAGGCCCTCGACGGGCTGCCCGAGGGTCCGTGGGTGACGGCGAACCGCAAGGTCGCGCTGCCGCCGCGCCACGAGCTGGCCACCTCGATGGAGGCGCTCATCCACCACTTCAAGCTCGTCACCGAGGGCTTCCGCGTCCCGCCGGGCGAGGTGTACATGCCGATCGAGTCCCCGCGCGGCGAGCTCGGGTGCTACGTGCTGGCCGACGGCTCGTCGAAGCCCGCGCGCGTGCACATGCGCGACCCCTCGTTCGTGAACCTCCAGTCGCTCGAGCCGATGGCCAAGGACGCGCTGCTCGCGGACCTGATCGTCTGCATCGCGATGCTGGATCCGATCCTGGGAGGGATCGACCGGTGACGAGCGTGCCGCGACCCGAGCGCCGTGAGCCGGCCCACGCCCAGCTCGACCCGGTCGGCCCCGCGCGCCCGACCGCGGTGCCCGGCTGGGACCGCCCCGCCGACCTCTCCAAGGCGCCGGGGACCGTGCCCGAGCTGGCCGAGACCGACGTCGCGCCCGACCTTCGCGCCGAGATCGAGCATCGGATGTCGCTCTACCCCGACCGCCACTCCGCGGTGCTGCCCGCGCTGCACGCGGCGCAGAAGCTCTACGGGTGGCTCCCGCCGCAGGCCATCGACGAGGTGGCCGCGGTCATGAAGGTGACGCCCGCCTACCTCTCCTCGATCGCCTCCTTCTACGACATGCTGAACGAGCGTCCCGTGGGCCGGCACTCGGTCTACGTGTGCACGAGCGTGTCGTGCTCGCTGAGCGACGCGAAGAAGGTCTACGGCGCGATCCTCGACGAGGCCGAGCGCACCGGCCTCGAGGACACCGAGGTCCGCGAGTTCGCGTGCCTCGGCGCCTGCGACATGCAGCCGATGGCCTCGATCGACGGCCGCTACGTGGGACCGCTCGACGTGAGCGACGCCGCCGAGATCGTGGCCTCCATCCGCGAGGGGCGCCGGCCACTGCCGGGCCGGGGCCTCGAGGACGAGGACTTCCGCCTTCCCTACGAGGCCGCCGAGGCCGCGCCCGGCGGCACTCCCGAGCACGAGGCCGGCCCCACCGATCGCGGCCTCGGCCCCTCCCACTACCCCGACGAGACCCCGGAGGCGAAGGCCACCGAGGGACGCAACCGAAGGAGGCGTGGGGAGTGAGCCACGACCGCGACGGCCGCGATGGGAACGGCGACCTGCGCCTGCTCAAGGACATCGACGAGCCGGGGCTCGCCGGGATCGACGTCTACGAGCGCCGCGGGGGGTACAAGTCCCTGCGCAAGGCGCTCGAGGAGATGGATCCCGACGGTGTGCTCGAGGCTCTCGAGGCGTCGGGCCTGCGCGGCCGCGGCGGCGCCGGGTTCTCGATGGGGAAGAAGGCGTCGTTCATCCCCAAGGGGACGATGGACAAGTACATCTGCTGCAACGCCGACGAGTCCGAGCCCGGCGCGTTCAAGGACCGCCTGCTCATGCAGAAGAACCCCCACCGGCTGATCGAGGGCATCCTCATCGCCTCGATCGCCGCGGGGGCCAACCAGACCTTCATCTACGTGCGCGGCGAGTACTCGCTACAGGCCGACATCCTCGAGCAGGCGGTGGCCGACGCCTACGCGAAGGGCTACGTCGGCGAGGGGATCATGGGCTCCGACCACTCGACGGAGCTCGTCGTGCACCGCGGCGCCGGGGCGTACATCTGCGGCGAGGAGTCCGCCCTGCTCGACTCGCTCGAGGGCAAGCGCGGCCACCCGCGGCTGAAGCCTCCGTTCCCGGCCAACCGCGGGCTGTTCCAGGGGCCGACGCTGATCAACAACGTCGAGACCCTGTGCAACGTGCCGCTGGTGCTCGAGATGGGCGCCGAGGAGTACAAGCGCCTGGGCACCGAGCAGTCGCCGGGCACCAAGGTCGTCTCCGTGTCCGGCGACGTGCAGCGCCCCGGCAACTACGAGGTGCCGCTGGGCATCCCCGCACGGGAGATCGTCTACGGGCTGGCCGGCGGCCCGCGGCCGGGACGGCGCGTGAAGTGCTGGTGGCCGGGGGGCTCCTCCGCCCCGCTGCTCGAGGAGAAGGACCTCGACCTGCCCTACTCGTTCGAATCGATGGCCGAGGCGGGCTCGATGCTCGGCTCGGGCTCGATCATCGTCGTCGACGACTCGCGCTCGCTGGTGCCGCTAGCGATGTCGACGGCCGAGTTCTACCGCCACGAGTCCTGCGGCAAGTGCACGCCCTGCCGCGAGGGCACCAACTGGACCGTGAAGATGCTCGAGCGCATCGATTCCGGCGAGGCCACGCCCATGGACCTCGAGATCCTGGCCCAGGTCCAGACCAACATCATCGGCAACTGCCTGTGT
>JACCZP010000312.1 GCA_013695885.1 Thermoleophilaceae bacterium
AGCCGGAATACCGGCACGAGCCGCTTCTCGTGCTCGCCCTCGATCCTGGCCACCACCTCGACGTGGTCCTCGATCCCCGAGCCGCGCAGCTTGGTGGCCAGCAGCTCGTCCACCTGGAAGACGCCCGAGGAGTTGTTCATGTCGATCTCGATGCGCACCGCCC
The DNA here is from genome assembly GCA_013695885.1 of Thermoleophilaceae bacterium. Classification (GTDB taxonomy): domain Bacteria; phylum Actinomycetota; class Thermoleophilia; order Solirubrobacterales; family Thermoleophilaceae; genus JACCZP01. Next base: position 164 of record JACCZP010000312.1, read on the forward strand.
GGTCCTCGCCGGCGTCGATCCGCACCTGGTCGATGGCGGCGGCCGACAGCGAGTGGATGTTGGTGCGACCGGCCTCGAACGGCACGCGCGAGCGCCCCTTGGCCATGTCGAGCGCGTCGGCCACCCGGACGATCCCGGCCTCGAGGGTGAGCGGCTCACCGCTGCGGCGATGGCCGATGATGGCCCCGAGGGCCTCCGCCACCACCACGGAGCGCTCCGGTTCCTCGTAGGCGTCCTCGAGCAGGACGCCGAGCTTGTCGGCGGCGAGGAACAGCGAGAAGGCCTCGTGGTCGGTGCGGTGGATGGCCATGCCCACGCAGTGCAGGAGGGAGGCGGCGGCGATCACGACCTCGGCGTCGTGGGGGCGCATGCCGTGGTCGGCCACCATCCCGGGCTCGATGCCGCGGCGCTGCATGAGCCGGAAGACCCGCAGGGCGATGTTGACCACGACCTGGATGTGGACCCACGAGTGGTCGGACATCCCGAGCCGCGAGGCGTTCACCTGCGCGACGTGCCACCAGGCCTTGAGCTGGAGATCGCCGTTCGCGGCCTCGAGCAGCCTCTCGAGCCGGCGGTTGCCGCGCGTGGGCACCCGTATCCGCGCCGCCGCCACCGCATCACGCGGGTGCTGGGGAAGCGCCGGCGCCGCCGGGGCCTCGGTGGGACCCTGGTCCTCGTCGGCTGAGGTCGATCCGGCCACGGGGCCCATCCTTACAGTCCCCCGGACGTGAGCGCCGAGCCGGCCATCGAGGTGCGCGACCTGCGCAAGAGCTACGGGTCGGTGGAGGCGGTTCGCGGGGTGTCGTTTCGCGTCGAGCGCGGCGAGGTGTACGGGCTGCTCGGACCGAACGGAGCCGGTAAGACCACCACCGTCGAGATCCTCGAGGGTCACCGCCAGCGCTCGTCGGGGGAGGTGCGGGTGCTCGGGCACGATCCGGCCCGCGGCGACCGCGAGCTCCGCGAGCGGGTCGGGATCGTCCTCCAGGAGGCCGGCTTCTACCCGCGCGCGACCGTGCGCGAGGCGCTCGAGCACTTCGCGTTCGCCTACCCACGGCCGCGGGACGCCGGCGAGGCCATCGCACTCGCCGGGCTCGAAGGGCAGGCCGACACGCGCGTGCGTGCGCTGTCGGGAGGGCAGCGACGGCGCCTGGACCTGGCTCTCGCGCTGATCGGCAGCCCCGAGCTCGTGTTCCTCGACGAGCCCACCACCGGGTTCGACCCTGCGGCCCGACGCTCGGCATGGGAGGTCATCCGCGCGCTCCCCGGCCTCGGCACGACCGTGGTGCTCACCACCCACTACCTCGAGGAGGCGCAGGCGCTGGCCGACCGCGTCGCAATCGTCAAGGACGGGCGCGTGGTGGCCGAGGGTGCGCCCGCCGATCTGGCCGGCGAGTCCACGCGGTACCGCGTGGCCTACCGCGACAACGGCCTCGTGCGCGAGCACGAGACCGACGACCCCACCGCGCTGCTCCACCGCCTGACCACCGCGGCGCTGGCCGACGGGCGGACGCTCGACGGACTGTCGGTGACGCGGCCGAGCCTCGAGGACGTCTACCTGCGGCTCACCGGGGAGGCCGGGACCGATGGCTGAGGCCGGGGCCGTTCCATGAGCGCGCTCGCGCTGATGTGGCACCAATACCGCTTCGAGCGGCGGATGTTCTGGCGCAACCCGAGCTCGGCGTTCTTCAACTTCCTGGTGCCGCTCGCCTTCCTGGTGCTGGTGGCCGCGGTCTTCTCCGACCGTCCCGGCGAGCTCGAGGTGCTGGTCCCGGGGATCGCCGGCCTGTCGATCGTCACCACCACCTTCACCGCGCTGGCCTTCAACGTCACCTTCCTTCGGGAACAGGGCATCCTCAAGCGCATCCGCGGGCTGCCCGTACCCGGGGTGTCCTACCTCGGCGGCGTGCTCGCGTCCGCGGTGACGAACGCGGTCGTGCAGGTGGCGCTCGTGGTCGTCATCGGCCACGTGGCCTACGGCGTGACCTGGCCGCGCGACCCGCTGGCCCTTGCGGCGTTCACGGCGCTCGGCGTCCTCTGCTTCGGCGCCCTCGGGGTCGCGTTCTCGCACGCCATCCCGAACTTCGACGCCGCAGCGGCCTACGTCAACGCGGTGTTCCTGCCGATCATCTTCATATCGGGGGTCTTCTACTCGACCCGGTCGCTGCCGCGACCGCTCGAGGCCGCAGCCGAGGTCCTGCCCCTGAAGCACGTGATCGACGGGCTGGCCGGGGCGCTGGTTCGGGGCGAGGGGCTCGCGACCAACGGGACGGCGCTCGCGGTGGTGGCGGCGTGGACGGTCGCGGGCCTGGTGCTCGCGGTGCGTGGCTTTCGCTGGGAGTAGGCGGCTCCGGTCAGGCGAGGCCGGCGTTCGGGCGACTCCCGGGCTCCTGCTCGCCCACCAGCCACCGCCGCGGCGGCCGCCCGCTCACGCTCGCCGGGACCCGGCCCAGCGCGGAAGCCTCGTACTCGGAGCGCAGAAGCCCCAGCACCGCGCAGTTGCGCACGCCGGTCGGATGCCGGTGCCAGGCGCGCAGCACTCCCTCGGGCACGAACCCCAGGCGCTCGAGCGCGACGCGGCTGCGAGCGTTCTCGGGGTTCACGAGCGCGGTGACCCGATCAAAGCCGAGGCGACGGAAGCCGAGCGCGAGCGCGAGCGCCTTCGACTCGGCGTTCGCCCCCGTCCCCCAGTGCGCCCGCCCGAGCCACGTGCCGACCACGGCGCGGCGGTCGCGGGCCGAGAGCTCGCTGAAGCCGGTGACGCCGATCGGCCGGTCGTCGTCGCCGACGATCACGAGCTCGAGCCGGCGTCCGGTGCGGCGGGCGGCGGCCAGCGACTCGATCCACGCGAGCGGCTCCGCGTGGTCGGAGTAGGGACCCCAGGAGAAGAAGCGGGTGACCTCGGGGTCGTGGACGAGATCGAAGAGCGCCGCGGCGTCGCGGGGCGCGGGGTATCGCAGGCGGAGGGTCGGCCCCTGCACGAGGAGCCCGCCGGCCGCGCCGCGCGCCGCGCC
>JACCZP010000322.1 GCA_013695885.1 Thermoleophilaceae bacterium
GGCGCCGCGACGGCGACCTGGCGCTCGACGACGCATACGAGGCCGGGCGTGAGGCCGGCGCCTTCGTGTGGATCGGGCTCCACGAGCCCTCGACGGACGAGTTCGACTCCGTGGCCCGCGAGTTCAACCTCCACGAACTGGCGGTGGAGGACGCGATCAAGGCGCAGCAGCGGCCGAAGCTCGAGACCTACGGCGATTCGCTGTTCATGGTGCTCAAGCCCGTCCGCTACAGGGACGAGGAGGAGGTGGTCGAGCTCGGACAGATCATGCTGTTCGTGGGCGAGGGCTTCATCGTCACCGTGCGGCACGGGGAGATCGGGCCCCTCGACGGCGTCCGCCGCGAGCTCGAGTCGCGCCCCGAGCTGGTCCGCTGCGGGCCCGCCTTCGTCCTGTACTCCGTCCTCGACCGGGTCGTCGACGGCTACCTGCCGGTGGTCGACGGGATCGACCGCGACGTCCAGCAGGTCGAGGCCGCGGTGTTCTCCTCGACGCCGGGCCAGGCCACCGAGCGGATCTACAAGCTGAAGGGCGAGGTTCTCGACTTCCATCGCGCCCTCGCCCCGCTCGTCGACCCCCTGCTGTCGCTGGCGGGAGCCCGTCACCCGCAGATCCCCGACGAGCTGGGCTCCTACTTCCGCGACGTGTACGACCACCTGCTACGGGCAAACGAGGAGGTGGACGGGTACCGCGAGGAGCTGACCAGCGTGCTCCAGGCCAATCTCGCCCAGGTCAGCGTGCGCCAGAACGAGGACACGCGCCGCATCTCGGCGTGGGTGGCCATCGTCGCCGTGCCCACCGCCATCGCCGGGATCTACGGGATGAACTTCGAGACCATGCCCGAGCTCCGGTGGACCTACGGATACCCGATGGTGCTAGGGATCATCCTGGCGGTCTGCATCTCGCTGTTCGTGCGGTTCAAGCGCTCCGGCTGGCTGTAGCCCGGGCCAGGCTCGGCGCCCCGAGGGGTAAGCTGGCGCTCGTGGCCGACGACTGCATCTTCTGCTCGATCCTCGCCGGCGACATGCCGGGCGAGGTCGTGATGGAGGACGAGCACACGGTCGCGTTGATGGACATCGCTCCGTGGACGCGCGGGCACGCGGTGGTCATCCCCCGCCGCCACGTGACCAACCTCTACGAGATCGACGACGAGGAGCTCGCCAGGGTCCACGCCACCGCCCGCCGTCTCGCGATCCGCGTGCGTGATGCCCTCGGCGCCGACGGCGTCAACACACTGAACTCCACCAACCCGGCGGCCTGGCAGACGATCTTCCACTTCCACGTTCACGTGATCCCGCGCTACGAGGGAGACCCGCTCGAGCTGCCCACGCGGCCCCAGAAGGTCTCGCCCGAGGACCTGGCGGAGGTGGCGTCGGAGATCCGGGAGTGAGCGAGTACGAGCGGGCGCGCTACGAGCGCCGGGGCGACGTCGGCGTGGTCACGATCGAGGACCCGCCGCTCAACCTCTTCGGCGACGAGCTGATCCACGACCTCGGTGCGGCCCTCGCCGAGGCCGCCGACGACTCGATCCGGGCCATGCTGGTCCGCGCGGAGGGCAGGTACTTCACGGGCGGCGCCGACGTTCACATCTTCGAGGACAAGAGCCGCGAGGAGGCCGCGGAGCTCTTCGACGGCCTGCTCGAGATCACCCACCGGGTCGAGGAGATGCCGTTCCCCACCCTCGCATCCGTGCACGGGCTGTGCCTGACCGCCGGGTTCGAGCTGGCGCTGGCCTGCGACCTGATCATGGCCGCGCGCTCCTCGAGGTTCGGGCTGATCGAGATCGTGGTGGGGCTGACCCCGGCGATGGGGGGCACCCAGCGCGTGGCCGAACGCGCGGGACCGGCCCGGGCACGGGAGCTGGTGATGACCGGGGAGCTCTATGGCGCCGAGGCCCTCGAGCGCTGGAACGTCGTGAACTACGTGGTCGAGGACGAGGAGCTGACCGAGCGCTCGAGCGCCTTCGCCGACCGCCTGGCCGCCGGCCCGACGCGCGCCAACGAGGCCACGAAGCGCATGGTGCGCGCCTTCCTCGAGCACGGTGTGCGCGGCGCCGACGCCCGTGTCGGCGAGATCGCCGCCCCGCTGTTCGGCACCGAGGACCTACCGCGTGCGGTCAAGACGTTCCTCGCGGAGGGGCCGGGCAAGGCCACCTTCGAGGGCCGGTAGCGCAGCACGGACCCATGTCGGCCTCACGGGGTCGTCGACGGCGGGGCTGCTACGTTTCGGGGCAGATTGCCGGAGCGATCCGGTGGAAACAGGTGCCGTAAGTTCGGGATGCCAGTGTGCACCGGGCAGGCGCGAATACATAGGAAGGTGCCACACGCATGGCTTCAGGAACGGTTAAGTGGTTCAACGACGAGAAGGGCTACGGGTTCATCACTCCCGACGAGGGTGATCGCGACCTCTTCGTCCACCACACCGGCATCAACGGCAGTGGATTCAAGACGCTCCAGGAGAACGCCAAGGTCTCCTACGACGAGGAGAGCGGGGACAAGGGCCCGAAGGCCGTGAACGTCTCCAAGCTCTAGGCGCCGAGCGCGTAGAGCTGTTCGCGCCTGACCAGGCGACGTTGTCCAAGGAAGAGAAGATCGAGATGGAGGGCGAGGTGCTCGAGGCCCTTCCGAACACGATGTTCCGTGTTCAGCTCGACAACGGACACGAGGTGCTCGGGCACATCTCGGGCAAGATGCGGCGCCACTACATCCGCATCCTGCCCGGGGACCGCATCAAGGTCGAGCTCTCGCCGTACGACCTCGATCGCGGCCGCATCACCTACCGCTACAAGTAGGGCGCGGGTGCCGGAGGGCTCATCGCCGCACCTCCGAGCGCTCGGAGGTGTTCAATCCCCGTGATGCGGCGTCTTCTCCTGCTCTCCGTCCTCGCCGGCCTGCTCGCGGTGCCGGCGTCGGCGCATGCCGTGGAGCTCGGTGAGGTGGACCGCGCGGCGAAGGCGAGCTGTCCGGAGCGCTGCCAGGCACTCGGGCGGGTCAGCGGCTACCAGCTGAGGCTGGAGGGTCGCCGGAGCCCGTTCAAGGTCGATCGGGCGGGCCGGGTCACCGCGTTCGCCGTCACGCTCGGCACGCCGAGCGCTTCTGCGCAGCGGTTCTTCACCTCCACGTTCGGAGGCCCTCCGCAGGCCCGCCTGTCCATCCTGCGGCGGGGCACCAAGCGCAAGCACCGACTGGTCGCCCAGAGTCCCGCGTTCGACCTCACGCCCCACCTCGGCACCACGCACCGCTTCCGCCTTCGCGAGCCGCTGGCCGTGAAGAAGGGCTACATGGTGGCCCTCACCGTGCCCACCTGGGCGCCGGCGTTCGCGGTCGACCTCTCCAGCCAGGAGGGGTGGCGCTCCTCACGGGACGCGCGCCGCTGCGCCGACGTGAGGCAGCGGGCAGCCCAGCAGCGCGTGGGCGGGCTTCGCACCTACGGATGCTTCTACCGCACCGCTCGCATCCTCTACACGGCCACGTTCGAGCCGTCCGAGGAGGGTGACGACGAGGACGAGGAGGACGGCGACCGGGACCGCGAGGATCCCGCAGAGAACCCCGACGGGGGCGACCGCGACGCGCGGTGATCCGGCGGGCGCCGTCGCGGCCCGGGGGCCGGAGCGAGCTTGGGCCGACTTCGCGCCCGCTCCCGGCAGGGATCGTCGCGCGGCGTTACCATCGCGGGCCATGTCCGCCTCGGGGTGGCTCTTCCAGGTCGGCATCCGCGTGGTGGATGTCGGACTGCTGGTGGTCTTCCTCGTGTGGATGTTCCGGCGCATGCAGGATGGCGACGAGGGGCCCGAGGACGACGGGCCCGGGGGAGGTGGCGACGGCCCGGACCCCGGGCCCGCACCGCCCGGCGACGGAGGCTCCACCCGGCCCTTCGCGCGCGCCCGGGCGGCGCGCCACCGCCTTCGCGACCATTCCGGCCCCTCGCGGTCGCGGCGGCGAGGGCACCGCGCCCCACCCTCACCCCTGCCGGCTCGAGTGCGCCGGCCGCGCACTCCCGCGCCGGCGCGCCGGACCTAGCCTCCGTCTAGCCGCTCAGCTCGCGTCGGAGCGCGCGGGCGGGTCCTGGCCCGGCTCGTCGTCGGAGGCGGGATCGTGGCCTGCGCGCTCCTGTCCGCCGGGGTCCTCGCCGCCTGGCTCTTCGCCGCGGACAACGTTCTGGCGCGCGGAGTGGTCCGTTCCCCGGGCGGGCTCGTCCGTCTCCTCCCGACGCTCGGTGCGCGCGAGCGCCGGCAGCCGGCGAGCGCAGTAGGGGCAGTCGTTCAGGTCCTTCGGGACCAGCTGCTCCAGCGAGCACCCGCACATTCGGAGGTTCTCGACCGCCCACGGAAGGTTGCTGGGGGAGGGGGCAAGCGGGAGCAGCTTCCCCACGAGGTGGAACTCCTCGCCGCTGTCGCGGTCGACGTACACGCGTCCGGGCTCGATCTCGCGCACCACCTCCCGGTCTGAGCGCGCCCGCAGGCGGTATCTCTGCCGTATCGCCACGGGCGGGGAATCTACCAGCGGCAATCCCTGCCTTTCGCGCGCACCCGGGGACGATCGCGGTGGTGCCCGGTGTGGGCCCCCCCGTCCGCCTTGCCGGTGATACTCGCCGGGTGCGCGTGCTCGTCTTCCACGGCTACCTGCTACGGGGCACGGGGTCGAACGTCTACAACGCCGCTCTCGCCCGGGCCCTGGCCGCCGAGGGACACGAGGTGCACCTGCTCTGCCAGGACCGCCAGGCCTCCGAGCTCTCCTGGGTCGACGCCGTAGGCGACTGGGACCGGGGCGAGCTCCAGGTCCGCGAGCTGCGCTCGCAGGTCCGCATCACCGCCTACCGGCCCGACATCGGGCGGGTGCTGCCGTTGTACGTGGCCGACGACTACGAGGGCTTCGACGCCCGTCCCTTCCCCGAGCTCGATGACGCTGAGGTCGAGGCCTACCTCGAGGCTTGTGTCGGCGCCGTGGCCGAGGTGGCCGAGCGGGCGGAGGCCGAGGTGGCTCTGGCCAACCACCTGATCATGGGCCCGGCCGTGCTCGCCCGCGCCCTCGGCGGCCGGGTGCCCTACGCGGTGAAGGTGCACGGCAGCGCGCTCGAGTACACGGTCCGACCGCATCGCGAGCGCTTCCTGCCCTACGCGCGCGAGGGACTGGCCGGGGCCTCGGGGGTGCTCGTAGGCTCGCGGCACACCGCCGAGTCGCTGTGGGAGGTCATGGGCGATCCCGAGCTGCCGGGGCGCACCCGGCTCGGGCCTCCGGGCGTGGAC
>JACCZP010000329.1 GCA_013695885.1 Thermoleophilaceae bacterium
GGACGACGGCGCTGATGTTGGCCAGCCCGATGGACAGCTTCGCCGGGTCGGAGGAGAACGTCCTCTCTACGACGAGGAACTCGTCGACCCGCTCCATGGGGTAGCCCTACATCGACTTCGCCTTGAGGTACCTCCGGATCTCCGGAAGCTGCGTGACGAGTCCGGCGACGATGATCAGCAACACCAGGACGCCGAGGACGGTGAAGACGATGGCAACAGTGCTCATACGACAACCTCCCTTTCGCCCGCACGCGCAACCCAGTGGGCTGAGGGAGCGAGTCTCGCGCGACTGCATCGCGCTTGCAGGTACGTGCGGATGTCCCGCAACTTGCCGCGTATCGTACCGCCGATCCACGACAGCATGGGCGATCGTTCTGCTGCCGCGTCAGGTCAGGGCTCCGACACGATCTTCCGCGAAGGATCACGCCCGGCCTCCCGCGCCGCTGGGCGACCCGCGCATGGGCCTCCGACCGACCGCTGCGTGGTGGCACACGCGCGACGGCGGTAAGTGTCCGAGAGAATGGGATGCAATGGCTCGCCCGGCCGTCATCGACGCCCCGATCGACTGCTCGGGGGCAGGACGCGGCGAGGAACGCGCACCCGCCGCGCTCCGCGCCGCCGGCTTGGTCCAGCGCCTCCACGCGCACGACGCCGGAGAGGCCGACGCGTGCATCCGCGACACGCGACGCGACCCCGATACCGGCGTGATCGGCGCGGTCGAGGTACGCCGGGCCTCGATGGCCATCGCCTCCCGCGTGCGCGAGGTGCTGGAGGCTCGTGAGTGTCCGCTCGTCCTCGGCGGCGACTGCACGCTGCTGCTCGGCGTCTTCCAGGCACTGCCACGCGGCAGCGGCCTCTGGTTCGTCGACGGGCACGCGGACTTCTTGGACGGGGAGAGCTCGCCAACCGGCGAGGCGGCCGACATGGACCTCGCGATCCTCACGGGCCACGGCCCACCCGGGTTGCTCGAGCAAGGCGGAGCGCTGCTCGACCCGGCCGCCGTCGTGCTGCTCGGGCATCGCCCCGCCGAGCTTCACCCCGACGTCGCCCGCGAGAACGCCCGCGTCGACCCAGCCGTCCACGCCCTCACCGCACCCGAGGTGCGAGCGCGGCCCTGGCCGCGTGGGCGCCGACGCCGCCGCCCGGCTCGCGGGTAGCCCGACTTGGCTGCATCTCGACCTCGACGTCCTCGACGAAGGCGTGCTGCCCGCCGTCACCTACCCGCAACCGCTGGGCCTCGACTGGGACGATCTCGTTGCGCTCATCCGACCGCTCGTCGCGGCGCCCAACCTCCTCGGAGCCTCGGTCGCCGACTTCAATCCCGACCGCGACGCCGACGGCACCCATGCCGCCCGCGTCGTCGAAGCGCTCGAATCGCTCTGCGGGAGCAGGTAGGTCCGAGAGCTGGCACCCTCGTGGGGACACCGGTGACCAAGGCGCCCGAGGGCTCCGGCCGACCTGCCCATCGATGGCGGGCGAGTACCGCCCGCACAGGGACCTCCGCAGCCACGTCTGTCTTGTGTTTCAATAGGTGATCGAGATTCGCAACTGGCTCACGCTCCGGGGAGGGCTAGGGCTCGAGGGAGGGTCGGCTCATGGGGAAGGGCGATCGGGTCATCTCAAGGCTTTTGCAGCGGGGCTTCGCCCTGATCGCCGCCTTCGGCGTGAGCCTGGCACTGGCGGGCGTCGCGGCCGGTCAGGTGGCAACGGACGAGGCACCCGGCGGACGGGAGGACGGGCAGGGCGAGGCGTCGCCGCCCTCCGAGGGCGAGACGCCGCCCTCGGACGGCCAGGAGGAGGATGAGACGGACGGCCAGGGCGCGCGCGCTGACCTCTCGATCTCGTTGCCGGACGCAGAGAAGGACGCCGAGCTCAACCGCGAGCTGCGCTACAAGTTCCGCGTCGTCAACCGCGGTCCCGGCACGGCGACGGACGTGCGTGCCCTACTGAACCCGCCGCTCACGTTCAGCACCGACGGCGCCCCTGATGGCTGCGAGTACTCGCGCGTCTATGAGTCCTACGAGTGCAAGATGGATGAGCTCCGGCCCGGCGAGGATGCCGTGCTGACCGTGCGTGGGGAGTTCGACGAGCTCGGCTTCGCGAGCCACACCGCGTCGGTGAGGAGCGAGACCGCCGACCCGGACCCCGCGAACAACCTCGCCCTCCAGCGGGTCGAGATCGGGGATGACCCCGAAGACGATGGCAAAGTGACCAGCGAGTTCGAGGACGGGATTGATGGGTGGACCGCCTCGGGAGACCCCGCGGCGAAGCCCAAGTGGGTCTCGTCGGACGGCTTCGCGCGGGTCGTGGACGGCGTCCGCGGCGACACGCTCTACCAGGAGGCGCCGGCGAAGTTCGAGGGCGACAAGGCCGCCTACTACGGGGGCGAGCTCTCCTTCGACCTTCGCCAGTCAGATCGCGACCTCCAGTTCGAGGAGGACGACGTGATCCTGGAGGGCGCGGGGACCACGCTCGTCTACGACATGAAGGACGAGCCCGGTACCCGATGGACGGACTTCACCGCGAAGCTCGAGGAGGGCGAATGGAAGGTATCCCCCTCCGGTAAGGGCGCGACCGAGAAGGGCAAGCGCGCGACTGAGGAGCAGATACGCGA
>JACCZP010000352.1 GCA_013695885.1 Thermoleophilaceae bacterium
GAGCTCCGCTCGACGCTCTCTCGCTTGAGTAGGGCCCAGAAGCTCTCGCTCACCACGAGCGCCAGGTCGTCGAGCGCGCGGTCCGGCCGCCAGCGCTCCCGGCTGAAGAACTCGACCACGCCGATCACGTGACCGCCGTCGGTCACCGGTAGATAGGCCGCGGCATGAAGCCCGGCGTCAGCAGCGCTCTCCGAGCGCAGGAACCGTGGATCCTCGAGCACGTTGTCGACCCAGGTGGCGTCTCCCGACTGCCAAACCCGACCCGGCATCCCTTCGCCCGGCGCGAAGGTGGTTTCACGGGTGACCTCCTCGAACCACCGGTCGGCTACGGCGGATGCGCTCCATCTCTCCTCGCAGCGGATCCTCCCGAGGCTCTCGTCGACGCGCCAGTACACGCCGACGTCCCAGCTCAGGGTCTCGCCCAGCGCACGCAGGAGGGTGCCGGTCGCTTCGCCGGCCGATTCCGAGGAGACCACGGCTTGGAGGACGGCGCGCTGCGCATTGGCGGAGCGCTCGAGCCAGCGCCGCTCGGTGATGTCCTGGAGAAAGGCGCTGAACATGAAGCCACCGTGGAAGCTCAGAGGCGCGATGGTTATCTCGATCGGAAACTCGTGCCCGTCCCGGTGCAGCGCCATGATCTCGAACCGGTGGTTGAGCACCGGCCCTTCCCCTGTCTCGAGGAAGCGCTCGAGTCCCCGCCAGTGGGCCTCGCGCAGGCGCTCCGGAATGATCGTGCCGGCCACGTCGCGGCCCATGGCCTCCTCGCGTGACCAGCCGAAGGTGGTCTCGGCGGCCGGGTTCCACTCCATGATGTCGCCCACTTCGCTCATCAGCACGAAGGCGCTGTGCGCGGTCGAGAGGATCTGCTGGACCAGCCCGGCGCGGTCGGGGACGTCTTGGGTCACGTCGTGAGAGCTCATCGTGTCGCTTCGTCTGGGAGGCCGGGCGCCGGGGCGTGAGGGCGTGGTCAAGCCGTCTTCCCTGCTATCGACCGCATCCGCGGGGGCCTTGAGGGTGCCGACGCGCCGCGGTTTGCGCCCGCCATCGAGACCACCGGCGAGCTGCGACCGCTAGGACACGAACCCCGAGAGGCCCGCGACCACCGACACCGTCAGCGTGGTGCCGGCGGTGACCAGCGAGATGCGACCGGCCCGGCTCGAGCCGGTCAGGCCGGCCAGCCCGAGCAGCGACGCCGCGATTGCCACCAGGGCGAGTCCGAACATGCTCCGCTCCTGCCGGGTGCCGTAGAGGGCTGCGCGGTCCACCGCTGCGTTCTGCTCCTCGACGACCGGGGGCAGGTCGATGACCTGGGTGTTCAGTGCCTCGAGTATCGCCTGGTCGACGCCGCGGGCCGACGGCGGCAGGGTGGCCATGGCCTGCGCTATCGCGTTGCTCCGGTTGCCGGTCGTCTCCTCGACCTTGGACAGCGCGACGGCGAGGTCGAACGGCTCTCCCTCTCGCGCGGCCAGTACCTGGGCTACGGGCTCGATCCGGCGCTGTGCGGAGCGGCGCAGTGCATCTCCCTGGAACTGGGACCGTGGCGAGCTGGCCGCGATCTTCACGAAGATCTCGAGGGAGAGGCGGTTGGCCTGCACGAGCGCCTTCTCCTCCTGGCGACCGGCGTCAGACTCGACCAACGAGAGGACGGTGGCCGAGACCGCGGCGAGGCCCACGAGCACCGACAGCCACCGGCGGAAGCGCATCGTCACAGGCCCGCTGGCGACCGCAGCCTCCGCGTCGAGCGACATCTAGAAGACCACCTCTACGACCACCGCGGCGACGAGCCCGACGCCCGCGAACGCGAACCCGACCGGCAGGAGCCGTCGCCGCCACGACTCGAAGCCCTCCGCCAGAGCCCCGAGCAGGAACGCGATCGCCACGATCACCGTGGCCGCGATGAGCCACGTGGACTGGAGGGTGAGCGACGAGCCCCGGTCCTCGGTGCTGTCGGGGTCGAGACGAGCGAGGTCGGGATTCTTGGCTCGCGCGTCGGCGAGGCGGCGGACGACACCGTCCTCGGCGAGGTCGTATCGCGGGTTGCCGGCCAGGTCGTTGGCGGGCGGGTCTCGGGCGGCTCGTCGTTCTGATCGGGGCGGGTCACAGGGCGGCGGCGGCCGGCAGCTTAGACGAGGAACCCCGCGCCGGTGCGCTCGTCAGCGCAGGAAGGCGAGAAGCCGCTCGGACAGCTCGCGCGGGCGCTCCTCCATCAGCCAGTGACCC
>JACCZP010000353.1 GCA_013695885.1 Thermoleophilaceae bacterium
CGGAAGCACTCGCGGTTCAGGGTGTCGACCGCATCGTCCTCGGTGACCAGCGCCTCGGCCAGGCCGACGTCACGGTCGGCGAACGCGCGCCGGGCCTGATCGACGAGCCCGGCCGACCGAAAGCACATCTCCGCGAGGCGCTCCATGAGGGCGGGGTCCGGCTGGTCCTCCGGCTGGGGAAGGAGCTTGGCGACGTTCACGCACTGGTCTCCCATCCGCTCCATGTGCCCGAGCACCTGGAGCAGGGCGGCGACGAGGCGGAGGTCGCCGGCCACCGGCGCCTGGCGTGCGAGCAGGGAGAGGAGGCTCTGGTGCACCTCGAGGTAGCGGCCGTCGATGCGGTCGTCGTCGTCGATCACCTGGAGCGTGAGGAGCCGGTCGCCCGCCCGTAGGGCCGCGACCAGACGATCGATCTGCTCGACCACGATCTCGAGGCCTCCGAGCGCGCGGCCCTCGAGCTCCTCCAGCTCGGCCGCGAACGCCGCACGAGCCTCGGCCGCGGTGCGCGGACCGCGCGGCTCCGGCGCTCCGGCGGCGCCCATCACCTGGCTCTCGTCCGCCTCCAGCGGGTCAGCCGACCTTGCCCGAGACGTAGGCCTCGGTCCGGGAGTCCTGCGGGTTGGTGAAGATCGTCTCCGTCTCGGCGTACTCGACGATGCGGCCGGTGCGGTCCTCGCGCCCTGCGGCCCCGGCCGCTCCTCCGACCTCGGCCACGGTGAGGAAGGCGGTCATCTGAGAAACACGCGCGGCCTGCTGCATGTTGTGGGTGACGATCACGATCGAGAGCCGCTCGCGGAGCTCGAGCATGAGATCCTCGATGCGCCCGGTCGATATCGGGTCGAGCGCCGAGCACGGCTCGTCCATGAGGATCACGTCAGGCTCGATGGCCAGTGCGCGGGCGATGCACAGACGCTGCTGCTGACCGCCCGAGAGGCCGTAGGCGTTCGACTTCAGCCGATCCTTGACCTCGTCCCACAGCGAGCCCCGGCGGAGCGCGCGCTCCACGAGCTCGTCGGTGTTGCCCTTGACCCCGAGCACGCGCGGCCCGAACGCCACGTTGTCGTAGATGGACTTGGGGAACGGGTTCGGCTTCTGGAAGACCATGCCGATCCGCTTGCGGACCTCCACCGAGTCGACGCCCGGCCCGTACAGGTCCTCGCCGTGGTAGAGCACCTTGCCCTTCACGCTCGCCGACGGCACGAGGTCGTTCATCCGGTTCAGCGAGCGCAGGAGCGTCGACTTCCCGCAACCAGAAGGCCCGATCAGCGCGGTGATCTCGCCGGGCGGGATGCCGAAGGAGACGTCCTCCACGGCCACCGAGGAGCCGTAGAGCACCGACACCGACTGGAGGTCGAACACCGGCTCCGCGGTGCGCGCGGCGCGTGCCTTCTGAGCCGCCACGGGCCTCGTGGTCAGCTCGGCCATCGACCGCTCGACCGGAGCGGCGTCGCGCTCGGTGGCGCGTGGGTCCTGCTCGGCGGTTCTGTCCGTCGTCACAACGGCCTCCTTACCACTTCTGCTCGTAGCGATTGCGTAGGGCGATGGCCACCGCGTTCATGGCCAAGAGGACCGCCATCAACACCAGGATCCCGCCGGCGGCGAGCGCTTGGAACTCCGGCTGGGCGCTCCGGATCCAGACCAGGATCTGGAGTGGCAGCGCGGTGAACAGGGAGCCGAGCCCGGTGGGCGAGAACGCGATGTACGCCGCGGTGCCGAGGATGAGCAGCGGGGCGGTCTCGCCGATGGCCCGCGACAGCGCGAGGATCACGCCGGTGGCCACTCCGGGCACGGCGGCGGGCAGCACCTGACGCCAGATGGTCTGCCACTGCGTGGCGCCGAGGGCGAGCGATCCCTCGCGGATGCCGGCGGGCACCGCGCGGATGGCCTCGCGGCCGGCGATGATCACCACCGGCAGCACGAGCAGCGCGAGCGTGAGCCCGCCCGCCAGCACGACCCGGCCGACCCCGACCGGACCGCGCACCAGGAAGGCGAGCCCGAGGATGCCGTAGACCACCGACGGCACGGCGGCGAGGTTCTGGATGTTGACCTCTATTAGGCGATTCCACCACTTGTCGGAGTCCGCGTACTCCTCGAGATAGACCGCCGTGGCCACTCCCACCGGGACGATGAACAGGGCGCACACCCCGATGATCCACAGCGTCCCCGTCAGCGCGGGGTACAGACCGGCCGACTCGGGGGTGATCTGCGACGGCGGCGAGCTGAGGAACCCGAAGCTGATGACCGGGAGCCCGTCGCGCACGACATCGACGATCAGCGTGGCCAGGAGCACGAGGCTGACCAGCAGCGAGAGCTGAAGCATCAGACGGAAGGCCGCCTCCCGGATGCGGGCCCGAGGCGAGGCCGAGCCGAGCGCGCCCGCCGGGGAGTGGCCGGCTGCGGCCATCAGCGGCCGCCCTGGTGGTTCGGGGTCGCCGCGGCCATCAGTAGATCTGGCGGTAGCGGCGCACGAAGCGGATGGCGATCGCGTTCATGACGAGGGTGATAAAAAACAGCGCCGTGCCCACCGCGAAGATCGTCTGGTACTTGAGCGAGCCCGTCGGGATGTCCCCTCCCGCCGTGGCACCGATGAAGGTGGTCATGGTCTCCACGG
The DNA here is from genome assembly GCA_013695885.1 of Thermoleophilaceae bacterium. Classification (GTDB taxonomy): domain Bacteria; phylum Actinomycetota; class Thermoleophilia; order Solirubrobacterales; family Thermoleophilaceae; genus JACCZP01. The sequence goes on from JACCZP010000353.1 coordinate 2,612, forward strand.
ACTCGCGGGGATCGAGTGTCAGGTTGGGCTCGAGCCCCGCGGCCACGAGCACGATCATGGTCTCGCCGATCGCCCGCGACACGCCGAGGACCACGGCGGCCACGATGCCCGAGAGAGCGGCGGGGAACACCACCCGCGTGGAGACCTGCATGCGCGAGGCCCCGAGCCCGAACGCGCCCTCGCGCAGACCGGCGGGCACCGCGGACATCGCGTCCTCCGACACCGAGGCGATGGTGGGAAGGACCATGAAGCCCATCACGAGTCCCGCGGACAGAGCGTTGAAGAC
>JACCZP010000360.1 GCA_013695885.1 Thermoleophilaceae bacterium
TTCGGGTACCGGTTCGCTCCGGAGCGCGTCCGGCCCGGCCCGGGCGCCCGGCCCGACCGTTTACACCCTTTTCACAAGCCGGCCACACGGCGGTAACCGCACCATGGCGCGGCCGTGCGAGCGTCCCGCCGTCCATTTACACGGCAAGGAGAAGAATCACGTGAGATCCCGAGCAGTGGCTTCCGTAGCGGCCGCCGGCGTCCTGGCGCTCGGCGTCGCCGCGTGCGGCGAGAGCGGAGGCGGCGGTGGAGGCGGTGGCCAGCAGGGCGGCCAGGAGCTGAGCGGCAAGATCGCGATCGACGGCTCGAGCACGGTGTTCCCGTTCGCGCAGGCTGCCGCCGAGCAGTTCATGGCGGAGAACCCGGGCGTGCAGATCACGGTCGGCCAGTCGGGCACGGGCGGAGGCTTCGAGAAGTTCTGCGCCGGTGAGACCCAGATCTCGGACGCCTCCCGCCCCATAAACGAAGACGAGGAGGTGCCGATCTGCGAGAAGAACAACGTCTCCTACAAGGAGATTCAGGTTGCCAGCGACGGCATCGCGGTGGCCTCTAACAAGGCGCTGCCGATCGACTGCATGACCACCGACCAGCTCAAGGAGCTCTGGAACAAGGGGTCCGACGTCAAGAGCTACTCGGACATCGATCCGAAGCTGCCCAACCAGGACGCCAGCCTCTACGGACCCGGAACGGACTCGGGCACCTTCGACTTCTTCACGGACGAGATCAACGGCGAGGAGGGGGCGTCCCGGACGGACTACCAGCCCTCGGAGGATGACAACGTGCTCGTGCAGGGCGTCACGGGCGATCCCGGCGGGCTCGGCTACTTCGGGTTCTCCTACTTCGAGCAGAACCAGGACAAGCTGAACCTGATCGGCGTCGACTCCGGGGACGGGTGCGTCAAGCCGAGTGCCGAGACGATTCAGTCGGGCGAGTACAAGCCCCTCGGCCGGCCGATCTTCATGTACCCGAGCGAGGAGGAGCTGCGACGGCCCGAGGTCAAGGCGTTCATGGACTACATCGTCCAGAACTACCAGCCGATCGCTGAAGCGGCCAAGATCGTGCCGATGTCGGAGGAGGACGCCCAGAAGAGCCGTCAGCAGCTGGGCTCCTAGTCACCTGCCTACCTGCACTCGTCGAGCGAGAGGAGGCGCCCACCCGGGCGCCTCCTCGTCGTTCGTCGGCGTGCGGCATGACCACGGCGGCCCGAGCAGCATCTAGAGTGCTCTGCCGATGGCGCAGACCCCTCCGGATGGCTCGGTGGCCGGGCCCTCCGCCACCCTCACGCCCGAGGCTCCCGCCGTCAGCGCCCCGGGCGGCGGCGGCGAGTCGGTCTTCGACCTCGAGGCCGTATCGGTCTTCTACGGTCCGACGCCGGCCGTCCGCGATGTCTCGATGAGCGTCGCTCCGCGGCGGATCACAGCGCTCATCGGCCCATCCGGGTGCGGCAAGTCGACGCTCCTGCGTTGCCTGAACCGCATGAACGACCTCGTGCCGTCGGCACATGTCGAGGGTCGGGTCCTCTACCACGGGCAGGATCTCTACGAGCGCGGGATCGACCCGGTGGAGGTGCGCAAGCGGATCGGGATGGTCTTCCAGAAGCCGAACCCCTTCCCGAAGTCGATCTACGACAACGTCGCCTTCGGGCCGCGCGTGCTGAGGCTGAAGGACCGTCCGGCCGAGCGCGTGGAGCGCGCGCTGCGCCGTGCGGCGCTGTGGGACGAGGTCAAGGACCGGCTCCACGCCAACGCGTACTCCCTCTCCGGCGGTCAGCAGCAGCGCCTGTGCCTCGCCCGCGCCCTCGCGATCGATCCCGACGTCATCCTCATGGACGAGCCGTGCTCGGCGCTCGACCCGATCTCCACCTCGCGCATCGAGGACCTGATGCTCGAGCTGCGCAAGGAGATCGCGATCGTGATCGTCACCCACAACATGCAGCAGGCCGCGCGCGTATCGCAGATGACGGCGTTCCTGACCGTCGCCGAGGAGCCCGATGTGGCCGTCGAGGCCGGGCCGGGTGAGCCCGTGCGGGCGGGGCGCATCATCGAGTACGACGAGACCGAGCACGTGTTCACCAACCCCTCCGACCCCCGCACCGAGGCGTACGTGTCGGGTCGGGTCGGGTAGGACGCAGTCGTGGCCGAGGCCCGAGGAGCGTTCAGGGAGGAGCTCGCACGGCTCGAGGAGAACGCCCTCGGCGGCCTCGACCTCGTCACGTCGAGCCTCCACCGCGTGCTCGAGGCCCTACAGCACCAGGACGTCGAGCTGGCCGCGCTCGTGATCGCCGACGACGACCGGGTGGACGGCCGCTATCTCGAGGTTCACCAGGGCATCCTCTCGCTGCTCGCCCGCCAGGCCCCGGTCGCCACCGACCTGCGCCTCGTGGCCGCCCTGCTCCAGGTGATCAACCACGTGGAGCGCATGGGCGACCAGTGCGTGAACATCGCCAAGCTCATCCCCCTGGGCGGGCACGAGCCCCCGGCACACGCCGAGATGCTGGCGAAGATCGACGACATGGGCCGCCGCGCGTCCTCGCTGGTCACACAGTCCGGCGAGTGCTTCGCCCGCCGCGACGAGGAGATGGCGCACGACCTCGTGCGTCAGGACGACGCCATCGACCGCCTGAACCGGGAGTGCTTCTACCTCGCGCTCGAGATCTCAGGGGACCCGGACACGCGCGAGTGGGCCATGCACATGATGCTCGTGGCCCGCTGGCTCGAGCGCCTGGCCGACAACGCCGTCGACATCGGGGAGCAGACCGCCTTCGTGGTCACCGGCCTGTTCCGCGAGTTCACCGACGCCTCGCACCCCGAGGTGACACCGAGCTCGCCGCTTCGTCCTTCGGGCTAGGTCGCAGCCGGCGAGCGGGCCCGGCGGCCACCGGCCTGCGCCTCGGCGGCGGCGGCGCGGCGAGCGGCCCGCTCCATCAGCTCGTGCTGGACGCTGCGCTCGCCGTCGCGCCTGCGGTGCCAAGCGCCGTGCGCGTCGAGCTCCCAGGACCACGAGTCGTCGGCGAAGCAGCGCTCGAGCGTGTCCTCGATCTCGGCCTTGAGCGAGGGGTCCTCGACGGGCGCGAGCATCTCGACGCGGGTGTCGAGGTTGCGCGGCATGAGGTCGGCCGAGCCCAGGTAGAGCCGGGTCTCGGCGCCGCGCTCGAACATGTACACGCGGGAGTGCTCGAGCACGTGGCCGACGATCGAGACGACGCGGATGTTCTCGGAGACGCCGTCGACACCCGGGCGCAGGCAGGAGATCCCGCGCACGTTCAGGTCCACCCGCACCCCCGCGCGAGACGCCTCGTACAGCGCCTCGATGCAACGGCGATCGACCAGCGAGTTCATCTTCATGACGATGCGCGCGTGCTGGCCCTCACGGTGCGCCTCCACCGTGCTCTCGATCTCCTCGAGCACGGACTCGCGCATGTGCGTGGGCGCGGTGAGCACCTTGCGGTACCGGCGCGGTCGGGCGTAGCCGGTGAGCGAGTTGAACATGTCGGCCACGTCGGCGCCGATGTCGGGGTCGGTCGTGAACAGGCCGAGGTCCTCGTAGATGCGGGCGGTCTTGGCGTTGTAGTTGCCGGTGCCGATCTGGGTGTAGTGGCGCACGCCCGAGCCCTCGCGGCGCACCACAAGCAGCGCCTTGACGTGGGCCTTGATGCCGGGCAGGCCGTAGACCACGTGCACACCGGCCTCCTCCATGGTCCGCGCCCACTCGATGTTGCGCCGCTCGTCGAAGCGCGCCTTGAGCTCCACCATGCACACCGCCTGCTTGCCGAGCTCCGCCGCGCGGATGAGCGCGGGCACGAGCCCCGACTCGCCCGACGTCCGGTAGACCGTGAGCTTGAGCGCCAGCACGTCCGGATCCTCGACGGCCTGCTCCACGAAGCGCTCGACGCTCGTGGCGAAGGAGTCGTAGGGATGGTGGACGAGGAGGTCCTCTCGCCGCATGGCCTCGAAGACGTCCGGCTTCTCGCCGGCCAGCGCGGGCAGGGTCACGGGGCTCCAGGCGGGTTCGCGCAGCTCTCCGTGGCCGTCGATGCCGTGGATCTGCCAGAGGTCGGCCAGGTCAAGCAGCCCCTCGACGTCGTAGATCTGCCGCTCCTCGACGTCCAACCAGCCCACGAGCTTCTCCCGCATCATCGGCTCCATGTCCGCGCCGACCTCGAGCCGGACCACCTCGCCGAAGCGCCGGCGCCGCAGCTCGTCCTCGACCGCGCGCACGAGATCGTCCGCCTCGTCGGAGATCGTGAAGTCCGCGTCGCGGGTCACGCGGAAGACGTCGTGGCCGAGGATCTCCATGCCCGGGAACAGCAGGTCGAGGTGGCGGGCGATCACGTCCTCGAGCGGGACGAACGTGTCCCGCTGGATGCGCACGAATCGGGGCAGCACCTCCTTCGGCACCTTCACGCGAGCGAAGGTCTGCCGCTCGGAGTCGGGATCGCGCAGCCGCACCGCAAGCGAGAGGGAAAGGTTCGAGATGTAGGGGAACGGCCGGCCCGGCCCGACCGCGAGCGGGGTGAGAACGGGGAATATCTGCTCGCGGAACCGGTGCTCGACGGCCTCGAGCTCAGCTCCCTCGCACTGCTCGCAGGAGATGATCCGGATCCCGCTCTCGGCCAGCGCCGGTCGCACGCTCTGCTCGAACTGCCGCGAGTGCCGGTTTGCGAGCTCGACCGCGCACTCCGCGATCCGATCGATGGTCTCGCCGGGCGCCATCCGGTCCGGCCCGCGGGAGTCGATGCCGGCGTCCACCTGGTCGTGCAGGCCCGCGACCCGGACCATGAAGAACTCGTCGAGGTTGCCCGCGAAGATGGCCAGGAACTTGGCCCGCTCGAGCAGTGGAACGCTCTCGTCCTCGGCGATCTGGAGGACGCGGTCGCTGAAGTCGAGCCAGGAGAGCTCCCGGTTGTGGTAGAGCTCGGGAGAGTCGAGCGGCGGGCGGGACTCCTCGTCGGTGCCGGCGGCCTCGTCGGCCTCGTCCGCGGAGTTGAGCGGCACGGTGGCCACCGTGCCGTCGGGCTCTGCGGCCTCTTCGGCGTCGTTCATGTGATCGCTGCTTCGCGTGTCGGGGCCCACTGCCGGGACGGACGAAGCGACCCTCACGGGGCCAGCTGCTCGAGGATGATCCCCTCTCGCAGTCCGCCCTTGCCGATCATAAGGGGGTGCCCGAGCACACTTGTTAACGCCTCGAAAATCAGCACGCCGGCGGGCAGCAGGCGGACTCGCTCGGGGTCGAGCTCGAAGCGGGCCGCCACTTCGTCGGCCGGCGCGCCGGCGAGGATGCGGACCGAGCGCTCGAGGCTCTCGTAGGCCAGCTCCGTACCCACGAGCCGGCGGAGTGACGTAGCGCTCCCGCCCACCGCGACGACGCGGTCCGAGCTCGGCCGCTCGAGGCCCTCGAAGACGCCGGCCACGTGCGCCCGCACGGCGTGGAGCTCCGAGGCCGCCGGGGGATCGGTGCGCAGGTAGGAGTCGGCGAGGAAGCCGGACCCGATCCGGAACGAGGCCCACCATGTCACGCCCTCGGCCACCGTCCCGATCGCGATCTCCGTCGAGCCGCCGCCCACGTCGACCACGGCCACGGTGCCCTCGACCGGAGCGCCCAGCGTCTTGGTGGCCCCGACGAACGCGAGCTTCGCCTCCTCCTCTTCGGAGAGCACCCGCATGTGGATGCCGGCGGCCCGCTCGCTCGCCGCCGCCAGCTCGTCGCGGTTCGCCGCGTCGCGTACCGCGGCGGTCCCCACCAGCGAGATGGTCTCCGCTCCCGCGTCCACGGCGAGCGACGCCTGACGCGCGATCACCTCGGCGCACTCAGCCACCTTCTCGGGTGGGATGCGGTTGCCCTTGCCCATGCTCTTGCCGATGCGCGTGAACACGCGCTGGGTCAAGAGCTCGCGCAGACGGCCCTCGGGGGCATCGGCCACGAGCAGGCGCGTGGTGTTGCTTCCGACGTCGATGCAGGCGAGGGCCATGGGTCTCGGGTTCGCCCGGCGGCCGTGGCGGCCGCTCAGCCGCCGATCGCAGCGAGCTCGTCGGGGCGCAGGAGCACCAGGAGCTCGCCCCGGTCGATGCATGCGAGGCCTCCCTTGCGAAGGCGTACCTGGGCTCCGGTCATCCGGTGGACGGCCAGGGAGAGGTCGGGGTCGTGGCCCACCAGCAGGACCTGCTCGCGACCGTCGACCAGCTCCGACGGCTCGAACGGACCGCCCTCGAGGCGAGGGTCGAGCCCGACCTCGGTCCCGAGCGATTCGCAGACCAGGCGAGCCGTGTCGGC
>JACCZP010000362.1 GCA_013695885.1 Thermoleophilaceae bacterium
GCCTCATGATGGTCGCTCTACGGCGCAGACGCGCATAGGGGTCCCAGGGACGTTGGGGTGGCAGCGGTATCTCGTTTCGGGAGCATGAGCTCCGCCTCGCTCGTCCTTCAAGGAGGTAGTCCATGGATAGATTGCTCCCGACGGGATCATCAAGACGGTCTACGGGAGCGTTCCGCAGCTCCTGGTCGACCACGGGTTCGGGCCCGGGGGCAAGAACGCCGCTGACGAGCTTCGGCAGTACCAGCGTCGAGGCGGCGAGTACCTGTAACAGCTAGGGCAAGAGGTCGCAGGCAACTTGGTGAAGTGCGCCCAGGGAGACTCGAACTCCCACGGACCATAAGGTCCACAAGGCCCTCAACCTTGCGCGTCTACCAATTCCGCCACAGGCGCGTAGCGGAACCGAGTATAGGAGCGGGCGCCGCGCGAAATGGCCGTCCTATGCCCCCGCTATGGTGTGCGAACACATGTTCGTGAGAAGCTTCCCCGAGGCGCCCGAGCGGGGCGAAGGAGCACACACTCGATGGACCTGAAGCTCACCAAGCGACAGACCGAGATCTTTGACTTCATCAAGAGGTACTCGGCCGCCAACGGGTATCCGCCCACGGTCCGGGACATCGGCCGGGCGATCGGCCTCGCGTCCTCCTCGACGGTCCACGCGCACCTCGGGAACCTCGAGAAGATCGGCCTCCTGCGTCGCGACCCGACGAAGCCGCGGGCGATCGAGCTTCTGGCCGATCGTGCGCGCCGGGCGGTCGACGCCTCGCCGCGCCTTCCGCTCGTGGGGCGCGTTGCCGCCGGTTCGCCCGTGCTGGCGGAGGAGAACATCGAGGAGCACGTGGACGTGCCGGCCATCGCCGGGGGAGAGGAGGGCGAGTTCGTCCTGCGGGTCTCCGGCGAGTCGATGCGCGACGCCGGCATCCTCGAGGGCGACTACGTCGTGGTACATCCGCAGGAGGTCGCCGACGACGGGGACATCGTGGTGGCGCTGCTCGGCGATGAGGCCACGGTCAAGCGCTTCTTCCGGGAGGACGACCACGTGCGCCTCCAGCCCGAGAACGCGACCATGGACCCGATCCGCACCCGAGAGGTCACGGTGCTCGGGCGCGTGGTGGGTGTCTGCCGGAGGCTGACGTGAGCCGCCTGGCCGGGCCCCCGGCGCGCACCCGCGAGCGCCGACCGGCTCGAGGCCGGCGTCCGGCACAGCTTCCGCTGGCTCCCCGCGCGCCCGAGCGGGTCGAGCATCCCTTCCGGGCGCCGGTCTCAGAGCTCGGTTCGGTCACGCTCGGCGCGCGGCTCGACGGCGCTTGGGAGAGCCTGGCCGTCTCGGGTCGGGCCGAATGCCCGGTGTGCCGACGCCCGATGGAGAGCGTGGGGGGAGTCGGGCAGTGCGGATGGTGCGGCAGCTCGCTCCGCTAGTAGGAGAGCACCGAGCGGCTCACCGCGGCCGCGTCACCGCTCAGGATCGGACTACTCTTCACGGGCTGGCCAGGCAGCCGCGGGAGGCCGGGGAGAAAACCGGTCCTCGAGGAAAGTCCGGACACCGCAGGGCGGGGTGGTCGGCAGGTCTGAATCCGGGGATCAGTCCTCGGTCGAGGACCGAACCGACCCGGGGAAACCCGCGGGAAAGTGCCACAGAAAGCAGACCGCCCAAGCGGCGGGTCCGGCGGTCCGCCCCCGGGGGGACCTTCGGAGCAACCCGCCGCCGGCAAGGGTGAAACGGTGCGGTAAGAGCGCACCGGCGGCGTGGCGACACGTCGGCCAGGCAAACCCCACCCGGTGCAAGGCCAAGCAGGGGCGATGAGGCTGCCCGCCGAGCCCCAGGTCGGCCGCAGGGTCCCTATGGGGCCCGCGTCGGGCGCGAGCCCGGCGCAGATGGATGGCTGCCCACGACAGAATCCGGCTTACCGGCCAGCTAAGGGAGGGGCGCCGCCACGGCGCCCTTCCTACGTCTGAGCTCCTGCCCCCCACGGCACGCGCGTCTCAGGCCCGCCGTACCCTTCGTAGACCACCGATGAGAACGGAACCCACCACGGCCACTCCGTTCGACCCTCACGTCGCCCGAAGGTGGATCGACCGGCTCGCACCCGACGGAGTGGAGCATCTCAACGACGACGTGGCCGTCGAGGAGCCGCTCGAGATCCGGGTCGATGGCGCGGCTCTCGCGGTCACCATGCGCACGCCCGGCGAGGACGAGGAGCTGGCCGTGGGGTTCCTCGCGGGAGAGGGGCTGATCGGTGGGCCCGAGGACGTGTCCTCCGTGGGCCCTACCGACGACCTCGCGGGCGGCGTGGTCGAGGTCCGAACCCGCCACGGCCTGCGCCGAGACCCGTCGGCGGAGCGCCGGTTCCACCTCACTTCCTCGTGCGGGGTATGCGGGAAGGCGGCGCTCGAGTTCGTACGCCAGGAGGCACCCCCGTCCGAGCCGGGCCCCGCGGTGTCGCCGTACATGGTCCTGGCCGCGCCCGGCCTGGCGCGGGCGAGCCAGCCGGCGTTCGACCGCACGGGCGGACTCCACGCCACCGCTCTCCTCGAGCCCAATGGGGAGCTCATCGCGGTCCGAGAGGACGTCGGCCGCCACAACGCGATGGACAAGGCCCTCGGCTCCGTGCTGCTCGCCGGTCGCTTCCCGCTGCCCGGTGTGATCGCCTGCCTGAGCGGGCGCGCGTCGTTCGAACTGGTGCAGAAGGCGAGCATCGCGGGGCTGGCGGGACTCGTGGCGGTGGGCGCACCTTCCTCGCTCGGCGTCGACCTCGCGCGGGAGCGCGGGATGCTCCTCTGCGGGTTCGTGCGGGGCGAGAGGTTCAACGTCTACTCCGGTGCCGAGCGGATCGAGGGAAGGTTCGGGACAGGAAACGACGGGTAGGGACTGAGAAGTCGGGGTGGGAAGGTACTTGTGTGCGACTGACGGGTTCTTGCGCTAGGTGCGGCGAGAGCGGTCCGGCATCCGGCCGATTCCCGCGGCGCCGCCTCCGGCGACGCTACCCTGCCCCTCTTCCATGACCGCACCCCTCGAGAACACCCCACCCGCCGCCGTCGAGCCTCTGCTACGCCGCGGCGAGGAGCAGGGGTGGCTCGAGTACTCGACGATCGCCGCCGCGGTGGAGGAGCTCGAGCTCGACGAGGGCGGCATCGAGGCCATCCACGCCGAGGCCGAGCGCCGGGGCATCGAGCTGACCGAGGACGGTGGTGCCCGGGAGAAGCCGGCGCCGACGGTCACCCACGGCGAGGTCTCGGAGGCCACCAGCGATTCGCTCCAGCTCTTCCTGCGCGACATCGCTCAGCGTCCGCTGCTCACCGCGGCGGAGGAGGTCACCCTGGCCAAGCGCATCGAGCGCGGGGACCAGGAGGCCAAGAACCGCATGATCGAGTCGAATCTCCGGCTCGTGGTCTCGAACGCGAAGCGCTACCGCGGCCTCGGGCTGCCCTTCCTCGACCTCATCCAGGAGGGAATCCTCGGACTGATACGCGCGGTCGAGAAGTTCGACTACCGGCGCGGGTTCAAGTTCTCGACGTACGCGACATGGTGGATCCGCCAGTCCATGCAGCGCGGCCTCCAGCACCACTCGCGCACCATCCGCCTTCCCGTCCACATCGGCCAGGAGCTCACCAAGCTGCGCTCGGTCGAGCGCTCGCTGGCGTCGGAGCTCGGGCGCGAGCCCACGCCCGAGGAGATCGCCGGTCGCCTGGGCGTGGACCTCGAGCAGCTCGAGGAGCTCCGCTCGGCCGAGCGGGTGCCGGTCTCGCTGGAGACCCCGGTCGGCGCCGAGGGCGACGCAGAGCTCGGCTCGCTGCTGCCCCACGATGGACCCGGTCCGGTCGAGCAGGTCGAGGTGGAGCTCGAGGAGCAGTCCGTCCATCGCGCTCTCCGCCGCCTGGACTCGAGTGCCCGCCAGGTCATCGAGCTCCGCTTCGGTCTCCGCGGAGGCGAGCCCCTTCCGCTCCGCGAGGTGGCCAAGCACACCGGCCTCTCCGCCGAAGGCGTCCGGAAGCTGGAGCGCCGTGCGCTGCGGACGCTCGCCGAGGAGCGCGAGCTCCAAGCCCTGCCTGCCTGAGGTTCGGGCCCGGCTCGAAGCCGGCATGCCCGCGACACCGGCGGCGACTCCCGCGTGGACTAGATTCCCGCGCCGATGAGCTGGCTGGTCTTCCTAGCACCCTTCGTCGTCATCGGAGCGCTCACCGTCGTCTTCGCGTTCTCCCCTGGAACGCGCCGGCGCGGACGCCGTCTTCGGCGGGCGCGCGCCTCCGGCACCGGGGGGGGCACGGGGACGGCGCTGAAGGTTGGCGTCACGGTCTTGGCCCTCGGGCTCGGACTGGCCGTACCCGCCGCGGTCATCGCATCGCGGAGCGCCGGCCTCGGGCGCAGCAGCGAGCTGGCCGACCAGGACCTCAGTCCGCAGCTCCGCGACGGAAAGGTCCTCTTCGGCCAGAACTGCGCCTCGTGCCACTCACTGGCGGCCTCCAACGCACGCGGGGCCACCGGCCCCGACCTCGACCAGCTCGGGCGGGTGTCGGAGGAGAGGGTGCTGAACGCCATCAACAACGGAGGCACCGGCGACCTGCGCATGCCCGCCGGCCTCCTCGAGGAAGAGCAGGCGAAGGCCGTGTCGG
>JACCZP010000026.1 GCA_013695885.1 Thermoleophilaceae bacterium
GCGTAGGGGAGCCAGGCGATGCCGTTCTCCCTGAGGTCGCGCCGGGCCACCGCCCGGTACTGGTCGCGCTCGTCGGGGATGGGACGGGTCTCGTCCATGTAGGTGATCCATGCGGTGCCGGTGTACTCCCAGTAGAGGTCGATCTCGCCCGAGGTCAGCGCTCGGCGCGTGGTGACGCTGCCGGCCAGCCGCGTCTCGTCCTTCACCTCCGCGCCGGCCGCCCGCAGCGCCTGCACCGTGATCTGCCCGAGGATCACCTGCTCGGTGAACTCCTTGGACCCCACGGTGATCGATTGTCCGCGCAGGGCGTTCGGGGCGATCCCCGAACCCGGGCCCGGCACGACCGGATCCCGCCCGCCCTCGCAGCCGGCCAGCGCCCAGGCGGCCAACATCACGAGGAGCACGTAGGGCCTCCGCGGACGGTTCGAGCCCGGCGGCACCGGGTCGGGAGACGCCCCGCTCACAGGCCCCTCGGCCGCAGCAGGTCCTCGGCTCCCCGTGCCACCCAGTCGAGCAGAAGGGCCATCATCGCGGTGAGCACCGCGCCGGTCACGAGCACGGTGTCGCGCCCGAGGCGGATGCCGCTGTTGATCGTGTCCCCGAGGCCGCCGCCGTCCACGAAGGTCGCGAGCGTGGCGGTGCCCACGTTGACCACGAGCGCGGTGCGCACCCCGGCCAGGATGACGGGGACCGAGAGCGGAAGCTCGACGCGCAGGAGCGTGGCCGTCGGGCTCATCCCGAGGCCCCGTGCCGCCTCGATCAGCGAACGGTCCACCTGCTGGAGGCCCACCATCGTGTTGCGGAGCACGGGGAGCGCCGAGTAGGCCACCAGGGCGAGGAGTACCCGGTCGAAGCCGATCCCGGCCACGATCGCCCCGACCACGAGGAACCCGATGGACGGCGTGGCCTGCCCGACGTTGGCCACGGCGATCACGGCCGGCGCAAGGCGGCGCGTGCCCGGTCGCGTGAGCACTATCCCCAGCGACACCGCGAGCACCACCACCACCACACTGGCCGCGGCGGCCAGCTCGAGGTGCTCGACGATCTTCTCGAGGAGCGTCGCGCCGTTCAGCTGGCGCTGCTCGATCGAGTCGAGCTCCTGGGTGCCGACCCACACGGCGAGGACGAGCCCCACCCCAGAGACGATCAGGGGGAGGGCGAGGCGGCGGAGGAGGGCCACTCAGTCGCTCACCGGCGAGAGTGGACGAACCTCGCGGCCGCGGGCGGTCACCGAAGCATGTGACCGCAGGGACTCGACCGCCGCGATGACCCCCGCCAGCTCGACCACGCCGATGCACGCTCCGGCGTCGTCCACCACCACCGCCTTGCCGGCGCGCGTGGACACCATCCGCTCGAGGGCCAGGCGCAGGTCGTCGGAGCGCCGCACCGTCGCCTCGGCGGCGATGGCCGCCTCACCCAGCGCGTCGAAGCGGCGCTCGAGCTCCTCCACGGTCACCCAGCACCGCGGCCGGCCCGCGTCGTCCACGAGCAGGGCGTCCTCGGTGCCCGCGCGACGGATCGCCGCGCGGATGGCCGCCGGGTCGCTCGAGAGCCCCAGCACGGGGCATTCGGCGGGCTCGAGGTCCCCCACCCGAGTCAGGCTGAGCGCCTTGAGCGTGGCTCCGGGCCCCACGAACTCGGACACGAACTGGCTGGCGGGCCGGGAGAGCACCTGCGCGGGCGTGGCGTACTGCTCGATCCGTCCCCCGTGGTCCATCACCGCGATCCGATCGCCCATCTTCACGGCCTCGTCGATGTCGTGGGTGACGAAGAGGATGGTCTTGCGCAGCCGTCGCTGGAGGGAGAGGAGCTCGTCCTGGAGCCGCTCACGCACCACGGGGTCGACGGACCCGAACGGCTCGTCCATCAGGAGGATCGGCGGGTCGGCGGCCAGCGCCCTCGCCACGCCCACCCGCTGCTGCTGGCCGCCGGACAGCTCCCTGGGGAAGCGATCGCGGAACGCGGACGGCTCGAGCCCGACGGTGGCCAGCAGCTCGTCCGTCCGTTCTCCGCGCCTGGCCTTCGACCACCCGAGCATTCGGGGCACGGTGGCCACGTTCTCCTGCACGGTCATGTGCGGGAACAGGCCGATCTGCTGGATGACGTAGCCCATGCGCCGGCGCAGGGCGTCGGGCTCGGCGCCCGATACGTCGTCGCCGTCCACGACGATCCGACCCTCGTCGGGCGTGATCAGCCGGTTGATCAGCCGTAGGGTCGTGGTCTTCCCGCAGCCCGAGGGGCCGACCAGGACGGCGGTCTCTCCCTCGGCCACGTCGAACGACAGGTCGCGGACAGCGGGCTCGACCCGGCCGGTGTAGGCCTTGGTCACGCCCTCGAGCCGGATCGCCGGAACCCGCGGGCGTCTCGCCCCCGGCGCCCGCTCAGCCACGGATGCCACGGGAGGTCGTGATCCGGGCGAGGCCCGCGTAGGCGGCGTCGAAGAGGATGGCGAGGACCACGACCCCGAGCATCCCGCCGAGCACGTAGTTCAGGGCGCTCGCGCTCCCGATGCGTGCTAGGCCCACGAAGATGTCCTCGCCGAGGCCCGGCCCGTTGACCGCCGCCGCTATGGCCGCGATGCCGACGATGAGCACCGTCGCCACCCGCAGCCCGGCGAGGATCACCGGCCAGGCAAGCGGCAGCTCGACGCGCAGCAGGCGCTCCCGGTCTCCCATCCCGAGGCCCCTCGCGCACTCGACCACCGCTGGATCGACCGAGCGCAGGCCGGCCAGGGTGTTCCGGAGGATCGGCAGCAGCGCGTACATGGCGAGCGCCACGATGGTGGGCGCGTACCCGAGCCCGAGGGCGGGCACGAGCAGGCCGATCAGCGCGTAGGAGGGAACGGTGAGGAAGGTGCCGGCCACCGCGAGGGCCGCTTCGGCCGACCGCTCGTGGGCGCGGACGGCCACGCCCACCCCGATGCCGAGCACCGCCGCGACGAGGAGCGCCAGCGCGACGACGGTCGCGTGCGCGAGCGCGAGCTCGAGCAAGTGGTCGGCCCGGCGCTCGAGGTAGGAGATGAAGCTGGCCACGAAGGTGTCGCTCGTTTCGACTCGGCCCTCCCCGCGGGCCGATCCGTCGGGGAGGGAAGTATCCCGCAACCGGCCCGAAGGGCCAACGCAGGTGGGGTTAGCCCCCATCGGAAGGTGCGCTCTTCCCCCAGTGAGGATTGGAGCCTGCCCTCCCCTCGCCCACCCGCGTAGCGCCGAACATCACGTCATGTCGGCGGTCCATGCCCCTTCCCGCCTGCCCGAGCCGCTCGACCCCGACGTCCCGCCCGAGTGGCGCGACCTCCTCGAACGGCTCGTCGCGGCGGCGGCCGGCGATCGCCTGTCGATCATGCTGCGTGACGAGCTGGCCGCCGACGTGGCTCGCGCGGCCTGCGTGGGCGGTCGCCTCGAGACCAGACGGGTGGCCGAGCGGATCGCGTCCCTTCAGCAGCTGGTCGCCGCGAGGCTCTTCTCGCCCGAGGCCGGGCCCGAGCACGCCGAGCCGCTGCTTGCGGCCGAGCGTCTGGGGAAGGTGATGGCCGCCGCCCATGCCGCCACGGGGGAGCGGATGCTCCGAGCGCAGGCCCAGCGGCTCGAGGAGCTGGCCAACACCGACCCGCTCACCGGCCTGCGGAACGTACGCTTCATGCGCGAGCGCATGCGGGAGATGGCCTCCCTCTACCGGCGCTACGGCCGGCGCTTCGGCCTCCTGCTCGTGGACCTGGACGACTTCAAGCGGGTGAACGACACGTTCGGACACGCAGCGGGCGACCGCATCCTCGTCCGCATCGCCGACACGCTGCGCGAGAGCCTGCGTACCGACGACGTCGCCGTGCGGCTCGGCGGTGACGAGTTCTGCGTGCTGACCCCGAGCCAGACGATCCTCGCGCTGCGGGTACTGAGCCAGCGCATCGGCGCCGCGGTGCGCCGCGTGCGCGGCCCGGACGGCGCGCCGACGTGCGTGTCCATCGGGATCGTGGCCTGCCCGCGCCACGGCGAGGAGCCCGACCGCCTGCTGGACCTGGCCGACCGGGCGATGTACGTGGCCAAGGCGTCCTCCCGATGCGCGGCCGTGGCACTGCCCGACGACATCGAACGGTAAGGGTCCCGTGTGTCAACACGGGGCCCGGGCGGGCAGACTATGGCGATGGCCACCACGGTCCTGATCGTCGACGACCATCCGAGCTTCCGCGACGGCGCCCGCCTGCTGCTCGAGTCCGACGGCTACGAGGTGGTGGGCGAGGCCAGCGATGGAGCCTCGGCACTCTCGTGCACCGACGAGCTGTGCCCCGACGTGGTGCTCCTCGACATCAACCTGCCCGACATCGACGGGTTCGAGGTGGCCGGCCGGCTGGCGTGCTCGCACTGCCCGCCGTCCGTGGTCCTCACCTCGAGCCGTGACGCCAGCGACTACGGAGCGCTCGTGGAGCGAAGCGACGTGCGCGGCTTCATCCCCAAGCCCGAGCTCTCCGGGCGGGCGCTGGCCGCGCTGGTCCGCTGACCGCGGTGCGCGTGGTCGTCGCCGAGGATTGGGTCCTGCTCCGCGAGGGGATGACCCGCCTGCTCGAGGACTCCGGCCTGGAGGTGGTGGCCGCCGCGGGCGACGCCGATGACCTGCTGCGCAAGGTCGGCGCCCACCGCCCCGACGTCTGCGTCGTCGACGTGCGGATGCCGCCCACCCACACCGACGAGGGCCTGCGGGCGGCGCGCACCATCCGCGAGCGGTTCCCCGGCACGGGTGTGCTCGTCGTGTCCCAGTACGTCGACGAGGGGTACGCCCTCGACCTGTTCAGAGACCGCACCGACGGTGTCGGCTACCTCCTCAAGGATCGTGTGGCCGAGGTCGACCGCTTCGTCGAGGCCGTCCGCCGCGTGGCCGAGGGAGGGTCGGTGCTCGACCCCGAGGTGGTCTCGGCGATGCTCGGGCGCCGGCGCCGCGACAACCCGCTCGAGGCGCTCAGCACCCGGGAGCGCGAGGTGCTCGAGCTGATGGCCGAAGGACGCTCCAACCAAGCGATCGGCGGGGCGCTGGTGGTCAGCCAGCACACCGTCGAGAAGCACGTCACGAGCATCTTCGCCAAGCTCGGGCTGCCGTCCGCGCCCGACGACCACCGGCGGGTGCTGGCCGTCCTCGCCTACCTGAAGGCCTGAGGCCCGGGTCACTCCCCGCTCGGGAACTCGGCCCTGACCCGCGTGCCCTCGCCCGGGGGGCTCACCACCTCGATCCGTCCGTCGAGCGCGCCCACCCGGTCCCACAGGCCCCGCAGGCCCGACCCGTGGGCCGGATCGGCGCCGCCCACGCCGTCGTCGGTCACCTCCACGACGATCCGGCGCTCGTCGCGATCCACTCGGACCGAAGCGTGGGTCGCCTGGGCGTACTTCGCCACGTTGGTCAGCGCCTCGGCCACCACGTAGTAGGCCGCGGCCTCCACCGGCGCGTCGAGGCGCTCCCCGACGTCGCTCTGCACCTCGACGGGTATCGACGCCCGAGCGGCGAGGGTGGCCAGGGCGGGTCGCAGGCCGCGATCCGAGAGCACCGCGGGGTGGATGCCGCGGGCCAGCTCGCGCAGGTCCTCGATCGCGAGCTGGAGCTCCTCGAAGGCCTCGTCGAGCATCCCGGCCGAGGTCTCGGGATCCTCGCGGACCTTCCCCATGGCCAGCCGCAGCCGCAGGGAGGTCGCGACGAGGCGCTGCTGCGCTCCGTCGTGGAGGTTGCGCTCGAGGCGCCGTCGCTCGCCGTCGGCGGCGCGGACCATCCGCGCCCGCGAGTCCCGCAGGTCCTCCACCCGCGCTCGGAGGGCGGCCTGTAACCGCTCGTTCTCGAGTGCCATGGCCGCCGCCGCGCCGGCCTGGCGCACGAGGTCGGGCTCCGCGCAGAGCGACGCGTCGTGCACGATCGCGGCCACCGGCCGTCCCTCGCGCTCGACGTCGGTCACCACCCGCTCCGACTCCGGGCCCGGCAGCTCCACCGGACGGCCGTCGTTGTCCACGTAGCGCCGCTCGTCGGGGAGCCAGTAGGCCAGCGACAGGCTGGGGTCTCCCAGCGCGCGGGCGAGAGCCAGGCCGGCCAGACCCGGGCGGGAGGGATCGGACAGCCGGTCGACGAGCTCGGCCACCGCCGTCGCCCGGAAGAACCGGCCGCGCAGCGCGCCGACCACGAACCCGATGGGCACGAGGAGCGCCCCGGCGCGCCCCGGCCAGGTGAGCGGTCCCCAGTCGGCGGCGACGCCGGGCCCGCCGGCGAACAGGGCCGGGAGCGGGAGGAGGACGAGTGCGGCGATACCGGGCACCAGCACCGTGTCGAGCCCGCGGCGATGGGCGAAGCTCGTCTTGCGCAGGCGGTGGACGAGCACGCCGGCGGCCACGAGCACGACGACGGCCATCCCCACCCGATCGACGACCCAGAGCGTCTGCGCGGATGCGGCGGGTCCGCCGTCCTCGGCCAGCAGCGACGGGCACCGCTGGCAGCGATAGGGTCCGGCGCCGAGAAGGACCGATCCTGCGTGGAGGAGGGCCATGCCGTAGCCCGCCATGACGAGCCCCCGCACCGAGGGACGCGACAGCCGCCCGCCCGGGAAGGCCAGCAGCGTGTGGACGAGCGCCGCAGGCCAGGCCCCCGCTGCCGCCACTCCGAGCGTGAAGGAGAGCGAGTAGTTCGAAGCCGCCAACGTGGAGGCCAGCCAGGCGAAGCCCACGAGGGTGAGCAGGGCTCCCGTGCGATTGTCCGGCCGGCGCTCCCAGGCGGCCAGCCCCGCGGCCACGAAGGAGGCGCCGAGCACGACCGCGAGCGCGGCGTTCACATCCGGCTCGGGCACGTGGCGGCTGCGCAGCACGAGGAGCGCGCCGAGCGCCGACCCCGCGAGCGCCGCGACCCCGAGCGCGCGCAGCGCCCGGCGCAGGCCGGTGACCGCCGAGGCGTGTGAGCCGCCGCCCTCCCCTGCGCTCGGCCGCCCGGCCCAGAGCGGGTCG
Organism: Thermoleophilaceae bacterium; assembly: GCA_013695885.1. Taxonomy (GTDB): domain Bacteria; phylum Actinomycetota; class Thermoleophilia; order Solirubrobacterales; family Thermoleophilaceae; genus JACCZP01. Next base: position 6,960 of record JACCZP010000026.1, read on the forward strand.
GGCAGGGCCGAGAGCTGGGCGCTCACCCAGGCCGGCTCGCGAGGAGGTTCCGCCGTCACACCCGCCATTCTCGCCGCAAAGGCGCTACAGTGCCCACGCGGCCCATAGTCGTAGCCGCCCCTCTGTTGCTGCGTCCCGCCACATAATCGCGGGGGCTCGGGGCGGGGTCCGTGACGGCCGTCACGCCGCCCCTTGAAGGGGTGTGCGCCGCTGTGCTAACTTAGGCGGTCGCGCTTTTCTGCGCTCGCCGTCGTCGCCCGACCCCCTCAAGGAGTGGCCCCCTTTGGCTTCTGTCGATGCCCTTCGTCAGCGCCGTACCTTCGCACGCCTCGAAAGGGCGCTCGATCTACCGAACCTGATCGACATCCAGCGCCAGTCCTTCGACTGGCTCGTGGACACCGAGAAGGGCGGGCTGCGGGAGACCATCGACGACGTATCGCCGATCGAGGACTACACGGGCAACCTCGCCGTGGTCTTCGAGCAGATCACCTTCGACGAGCCGGTGGCGCCGATCGCCCAGTGCCGCGAGAAGGACCTGACCTACGCCCGGCCCCTGTCGGTCAAGGTCGCCTTCCAGAACCGCGAGACCGGCGAGATCCGCGAGCAGTCGGTGTTCATGGGCGACTTCCCGTGGATGACCGAGTGGGGCACGTTCATCATCAACGGCACCGAGCGGGTGGTCGTCACCCAGCTCGTCCGCTCCCCGGGCGCCTACGTGATGGAGCCGAAGGACCGCGAGAAGCAGGTCTTCGTCGCCAACCTCATGCCCGCCCGAGGCTCCTGGCTCGAGCTCGAGATCGACAAGAAGGGCCGCGTCTACGTCCGCATCGACCGCAAGCGCAAGCTGCCGGTCACGGTGCTGCTGCGCGCGATGGGCTACGCCGACGACGAGCGCATCCTCGAGCTCTTCGACAACTCGCTCTACATCCGCAACACGATCGAGGCCGACACCGAGCCCACCCGCAGCGAGGAGGGCTCGCTCATCGAGCTGTTCAAGAAGCAGCGCCCCGGTGAGCCACCGTCGCTCGACAACGCGCGGAACCTGCTCAACCAGCTCTTCTTCGACACGAAGCGCTACGACCTCACGCGCGTGGGGCGCTACAAGCTGAACTCCCGCCTCGGGATCGACGAGGAACCCGACACCCGGGTCCTCACCCACCGGGACATCATCGAGCTGATCCGCGAGCTGGTCACGATCCCGCGCGAGCTGGGAATCTCCGAGGAGGGCGTCGACGAGGCCGGGGAGCCGATCAAGGACTACGCCCTCGAGGGCCAGTCCTTCCCGCGCGAGCCGGTGGCCGAGCGCCTCGACGAGTACGAGCACTTCGGCAACCGTCGCCTGCGCACGGTCGGGGAGCTGATCCAGGAGGCCTTCCGCATCGGCCTCTACCGCATGGAGCGCGTGGTCCGCGAGCGTCTCACCACCGAGGACGCGGACACGATCACCCCGCAGACGATCATCAACATCCGCCCCGTCGTCGCCGCGCAGAAGGAGTTCTTCGGGTCCTCGCAGCTCTCGCAGTTCATGGACCAGACGAACTCGCTGTCGGGCCTCACGCACCGCCGCCGGCTGTCGGCCCTCGGCGCCGGCGGCCTGACCCGCGAGCGCGCGCCCATCGAGGTCCGCGACGTGCACCCCTCCCACTACGGGCGCATGTGCCCCATCGAGACCCCGGAGGGACCGAACATCGGCCTCATCGGGTCGCTGTCCTCCTACGCGCAGGTCTCCGAGCACGGCTTCGTCACCACCCCCTACAGGGTGGTGCGCGACGGCGTGGTCACGGACGAGATCGTCCACTACGACGCCAACCAGGAGGAGAAGCAGGTCATCGCGCAGGCCGACGCGGTCATCGACGACAGCACGGGCCGGCTCCTCGGCACCGAGGTCATCGCCCGCTCGGGCGAGGACGAGCTCACCGCCGTCCAGCCCGAGGACGTCGACCTCATGGACGTCTCCCCCGACCAGATCTGGTCGGTGGCCACCGCGCTGATCCCCTTCCTCGAGCACGACGACGCCAACCGAGCGCTGATGGGCTCGAACATGCAGCGCCAGGCCGTGCCGCTGCTCAAGCCCGAGGCCCCGCTGGTGGGCACGGGGATGGAGCGCCGCGCCGCCACCGACACCGGCGACGTGGTCATCGCCGAGGGCGAGGGGACGGTGGTGGAGGTGGACTCCGGACGGATCGTCGTGGACCAGGGCGGCGAGCGCCGGGAGCACCTGCTGCACAAGTACATGCGCTCGAACCAGGGCACGATCATCCACCAGAAGCCGCGCGTCTCCGCCGGCCAGGAGATCACGGCCGGTCAGGTGCTGGCCGACGGCTCCTCGACCGACCAGGGCGAGCTGGCCCTCGGCAAGAACTGCCTCGTGGCCTTCATGTCCTGGGAGGGCTACAACTTCGAGGACGCGATCATCATCTCGGAGCGGATCGTGAAGGACGACGAGATGACGTCGATCCACATCGAGGAGTACGAGATCGACGCCCGCAACACCAAGCTGGGCGACGAGGAGATCACCCGCGACATCCC
>JACCZP010000044.1 GCA_013695885.1 Thermoleophilaceae bacterium
GCTCGGGGGCCTCGGCGCGGTGCCCGTCCCCGAGCGGGTGGTCGAGCGGGGCAAGCTGATAACCGCGGCGGGCGTGTCGGCCGGCATCGACATGGCGCTGCGCCTTGCAGAGCTCCTCGCCGGGGCACAGGTCGCGCAGGCCGCGCAGCTCATCATCGAGTACGACCCTCAACCGCCGTTCGACGCCGGGTCGCCGGAGAAGGCACCCGCCGCGGTGGTCGATCTGGTCAGCGGCAGGCGCCGGCCACAGGGGACGCCCACCGGCTAGTTCGGAGGATCCGCTGGCGGCGGACTCGATCGGTGCGGCGAAGCCGGTCCTCTGTGCCGAGCCTACCGGTGGAGCCTGGCTTGAAAGCGAGCATCGCGTCAGGACCGGCCCCCTGGAAGCAGAGCGCGGATCTGGCGGGCCTCTGGGATCCTCAGCGCCCATACCGCCCCCGCATAGACGCCAACACCCGCGACGATCGCGACGCTCACCGCCACCACCTGCGCCGGCAGGCTCGTGCCCAGCAGATCATCGAGGAGATACCAGGCACCGTAGGAGACGGCTGCCAGCAGGCCTGAGGCGGCGAGCATCCAGAGTCCCGACCTGAGCATTTCGATCCCTTCGATCCCACCCAGCCGGCCCCGCAACAGCCACCCCTGGGCAATCGTCATCACGAGCGTGCCCGCCACCGTGCCGATGACGATGCCGGCGATACCGAAGGGCTTGTAGAGCGCAAGCGCAACGAGGGCGTTGACCGCCATGTTGACCCCGGCGAGAGCGGTTGTGGCCCAGGGGCTCTGGAGGCTGAAGAAGGTACGCGAGAACAGCAGGCTGACGCCCTGGAAGGGCAGAGAGATCGACCACCAGACGAGGGCGGTGGACACGAGTTGGGTGGCCTCGGCATCGAACTCACCCCGCTGGTAGATGAGTCGCGTGATCGGCTCGGCGAGCACGGCCATCAGGACCGCGCTGGGGATCAGCAGGAGGCAGATCTGCCGCATTCCGTTGGCCATCGTGCGGCGGAGGTCGTCGGTGGCCCCCCGCGCCGCGAGCCTGGAGAGGGTGGGAAAGAGAACGGTGGCGATCGAGATCGAGAAGATCCCCTGCGGAAGCTGGTAGATGCGGAAGGCCTTGTCGATCGCCGCGGGCGCCTCCTCCTGCACCAGCGTGCCGAAGAGGGAGTTGATCACCAGGCTCAGGTTGATCATCCCGAGCGCGATCGTGACCGGCAACATCAAGGTGAGCACCTTGCGCACCGCCGGATTGCGCCAGTCGAAGGTCAGGGTGAAGCGCCCGCCGCGCCCGCGCAGCCACGGCAACGGGAGGAGGAACTGCACGACGGTACCCACCAGCACGCCGACTGCGTAGGCGTAGATCTGATCCTCCTCGGGAAAGACCGGCGTCAGCCCGACGAGCGCGCCGATGATCACGAGGTTCCAGGCCACCGGCGCGAGCGCCGGCACGCTGAAGTGCTCGAAGGAGTTGAGCATCCCCACCACGAGACCCGAGAGCGCGAGGAGCACCACGATCGGGAACATGAGCTGGGTCAGCGAGATCGTGAGCGACTCGAGCGCCGGATCGTCCCCGAAGCCGGGCACGATCAGCGGCATCAGCACGGGAGCGCCGAGCACGAACGCGAGCGTGATCGCCCCGAGCACCAGGCAGATCAGCGAGAAGAGCCCGGACGCCACGCGGAAGGCCTCACGGCGGTCTCCCCGCTCGAGCAGCTCGGTGAAGACCGGCACGAAGGCGCCCTGAAGGGCGGAGTCGGCGAACAGGGCACGGATCAGGTTCGGCACCTGGAACGCGATCGTGAACGCGGACATCGCGGCCGAGACGCCGAACAGGCTGGCGGCCACCACCTCGCGGATCAGCCCGGCTACGCGCGAGAGCCCGGTGGCGAACGAGAAGAAGGCGGTCGAGAGCGCCAGGCGCCGCCCACGCGGCGTGCTCGCCGGCTCGGTGGGCTCGGGCCCGTCTTCGCCCTCGCCGGCCGTCACGCGGCGGCTATAGTAGGCGCCCGCCGCGCCGGGGCCGATCCCGTCGCGGCTCGTGTCTGTCTATGGCCAACATCGCCTCCCAGAAGAAGCGCAACAACCGCTCGCTGCGGGAGCGCCACGAGAACCGTCAGTTCACCTCGCAGGTGAAGACGTGGTTCCGGCGTCTCGAGTCGGCGGTCGAGGCCGGCGATGGCGACCGCGCCGACGGCGAGCTCCGGATGCTGCACTCGCGCATCGACCGCGCGGTGGGCAAGGGCGCCCTGCATCGGAACAACGGCGCTCGCAAGAAGTCCCGTGCCGCGGCGCTGCGCGCCCGGATCTAGCGCCTAGCCCCGCGCGCCGGCCAGCCGAGGTCGCCGCGTGGACCAGGGCGCGTGACGGCCCACCGGCGGCCGTTCACCCCGCCGCCGCCACCAGCGTCTTTGTGAACGCGGTGTCCTCGTCGAGATCCGCGCCGCCGCGAAGCTCGACCTCGAGGTCGGCGAAGAGGCAGATGGCCCGCTCGAGCGCCTCGGTATCGGCCTTGCGGGCCTTCCCGACGGTGCGCTTGAGCTGCCACGGCGGCATCCGCAGCGTGCTGCCGAGCTGCTTCTCGGACACTCCGGCGTCGAGCAGCGCCGCCGCGCGGTGGACCTCCCGGAGCCGACGGACCACTCCGAACACCAGACGACCCGGACGCTCGCCCGCCTCCATCAGCTCCTCGGTGACGGCCAGGGACCCGGCCACGTCGCCCGCGACCACCGCGTCGGCCAGGTCGTAGGTGCGGCGCGTGTCGCCCTCTCCGGCCAGGCGCTCGACCTGCTCGGCGGTGAGGCTCTGGCGCGGATGAGCGAGGAGTGCAAGGCGCTCGACTTCGCGCGCGAGGCGCTGCTGGCGGCTCCCCACCGCGGCCACCAACGCCTTGGCGGCCCCCGAATCGAGGGTCAGGCCTTCCTCGCGCGCGCGCTCGACCACCCACTTCGGCATCTCCCAGGGCTTCGGCGCGTCGTAGCTGCGCACCTCTCCGCCGGCCTTCTCCACCGCCTTGGAGAGGCGCTGCGGCGGCTTGCCCCGGGCAATGAGCACGAGCACCGTGTCGGGTGGAGACGCTTTCAGCGCCCCCTCCAGCGGATCGAGGTCACCGGCCTTCCAGGCCTCCACGCCGTCGGCCATCAGGTAGCGCGTGGACTCCCCGAAGGTCAGGGCCATGAGCTCTGCCGCGACGTCCTCGGGCGCCGCGTCGCGCGCGTCGAACGCCTCCAGCGCGCCGGGTCCCCCCTC
>JACCZP010000045.1 GCA_013695885.1 Thermoleophilaceae bacterium
GTGCTCACCACGCGAAGGCTGCTGCGCTCCCGCGGGGCCGACGCCGTCCTCGGCGGCGGTGGGTACGTGTCCGGGCCCGCCGGCCTTGCCGCCGCCACGCTCCGCCTCCCGCTCTTCCTGACCGAGGCCGACAGCCACGTCGGGGTGGCCAACCGCCTGCTCGCCCCCCTCGCCCGCCGGCTCTTCCTGGCGTTCCCGGTCCCGGGCCGCGACGGGCCCAGGTACCCGGTGACCGGCCGGCCGGTGCCCGCCGGCACCGCGACGGTCGGCCGCGCGGAGGCGCGGCGGCGCCTCGGGCTTCCCGCCGACGGGCTCTGCCTCCTGGTGTTCGGGGGCTCGCTCGGCGCGCGGAGGTTGAACGAGGCGGCGGTGGAGGCCTTCGGCGTGCGCGCCCCGTGTGCCGTCCTGCACGTCAGCGGGCGCCGCGACTACGAGCACCTGCGCGCCCGCCTCGAACCGGCGGCCACCCACTACCGCCTGCTCCCGTACGTGGAGCCCTTCGCCGACGCCCTCGCCGCCGCCGACCTCGTGGCCGCCCGCTCCGGAGGCTCCGTGTGGGAGGTGGTGGCCGCTGGCGCTCCATCGATCCTCGTCCCCTATCCACACGCCACCGCCGACCATCAGGCGGGGAATGCCCGCTTCATGGCCGCGGCCGGGGCCGCGGTGGTCCTGCCCGACGCCGAGCTCGACGGTCCGCGCCTCGCGGATGAGGTGGAGGCGCTCCTCGGCGACCCCGCGCGCCTGGCGGCGATGACGTCCGCCGCTCGAGCGGTAGCCCGGCCCGACGCCGCCGATCGCATCGCCGAGGAGGTGCTGGCGCTCACCGGCACGTGAGCGGCGGCTCGGTGCCCGCCTCGATCGGCACGGAGCCCACACCTGACACCCCAGCTAAGGTCCGTCCGGCTGTCTGGCGATGGTAGGGGTAGCTCCCTTCCGTTCGAGGGTGGGACCTGCCACGCTCGCCCTCACCGGACGGCACTCGACCCCAGCGGAACATCCGATGAACGACGAAATCAGCGTCTCCCTTCCCGCCGAGCCGCGCGCGCTCCGTGAGGCACGCCGTGCGCTCGATCCGCTCGAGGAGCGGGTGGGTGCTCCCATGCTCGAGGACATGCGCCTCCTGGTCACCGAGCTCGTCACCAACAGCGTCCGCCACGCCGACACCTGCGAAGAGGCCCGCGTCGAGCTCAACGTGCGCGTTGCCCGGAACGTGGTCCGCGTCGAGGTGAGCGACGAGGGGAGCGGTTTCCGGCCCGAGCGCCGTGCCGCGGACCGCCGCTCGGTCCAGAGCCGCGACTACGCCGGGCCGGACCGGCGGAGCGGCCGGGACGATGCCGACCTGCGGGTCGGGGGCTGGGGCCTCTACCTCGTGGAGAGCCTCGCGACGCGCTGGGGTGTGCGCCGGGGGGATCGCGTCCGCGTCTGGTTCGAGCTCGACCGCACAGCGCGGTACTCGCCGGCGCTCACCTGAGCGGCCGGGAAGCCGGCCGGCGCAGGCGCTCAGCCGGCGCTCGTCACCTCGCAGCTCGCTCCGTCGGCCGTCCAGGAGCGGACGATGTCGCGCATCGAGAGGATGCCGACGACCTCCGAGCCCTCGTCGAGGACGACGACGTGCCGGATCGCCCTTAGCGTCATCTCCGTGGCCGCGCGCTCGAGCGGCCAGTCGACGTGGGCGTAGATCAGGTTCGACGAGAGGTGATCGCGAACCAGCTCGACGTCGAAGTCCTGGCTTGCGCCGCTCGAGTGCAGCAGGTCGCGCTCGGTGACGATGCCGGGCCCCTGTCCGTCGTAGTCCATCACGACCGCCGCACCGACGTTGTGGGCGGTCATCCGCCGCGCGGCCTCCCTGAGCGTGTGGCTCGGCCCCACGGTCACGACGATCTCGTTCATTCCGTCGCGTACGATCATCAACAGTCAACCCCTTCGCGTGCGTATCGCTACGAAGCCTAACGCGCACGAGCCGTGCACGCGTGGGTCCCCGACCGATGCGGCGCACCGGGTAGGCCGGACGGCGAGGGGGGCGAGGGGGGTGAGGACCCGACTATCGGTCCCCAGCGGTAGACGACATG
>JACCZP010000047.1 GCA_013695885.1 Thermoleophilaceae bacterium
GCTCCCTTAAGGTTGCGAGCCGATGAAGTTCATCTCCGGCATCAAGAACGTGCTCATCGGGCTGGGGTTCGTGATCGGCGCCGTCATCGTGATCGGCGTCGTCACGGGTAGCTTCTTCTACTACACGCAGTGTCCGTTCGGGATCGACCGCACGGGGCTGCCCTACGCGGAGTGGCGGCCGAAGCTCATCCCCTTCTTCTGGCAGGCGCCCGAGGGCTGCCTGTCGGACCACGCGGTGCGGGTCTTCCTCGGCGAGGTGGGGATCATGGACGACGCGACCCCCCGGGTGCCTCGCCTGCCCGGCTAGGCGGCATTCACCCGCCTCGCGCCAGCGTCTCCGTCATCCGGTCCTGCAGACGCCGGGCGGCCGGCGGCGACACCCCGTTCATCAGGAACGAGAAGGACACGTTGCGCCCGCCCCGGGTGCGGCAGTAGCCGGAAAGGGTGCTGACCCCGGCCAGCGTCCCGGTCTTGCCCCGGCAGTTCCCGCGGGCGGCGCCCCCCGTCATGCGACGGCGCAGCGTGCCGTCGCGCCCCGCCACCGCGAGCGACTCGAAGAACGAGCGGAAGCTCGGGGTGGAGCGCACCCCCTCGAGCAGGCGGACCACGGCCTGCGGCGACGCGCGGTTGCCGCGTGAGAGTCCCGATCCGTCCACGAGGCGCGCGCTCGCCCCGCGCTGGCGTGCGAAGACGGTGGCCTGCCGCGCCCCGGCAGCGGTGGTGCCGCCTCCTCCCGAGCGGGCCCCCAGGCCCTTCAGGAGGATCTCGGCGAAGAAGTTGTCCGACGGCTTGTTGGTCAGGGCCGCGAGCCGGCCGAGACCGGGGGAGGAGACCTTCGTCACCTCCACCGCCCCGCCCGGCGCGCGCCCGGCGCGCGGCCGGCCGGCCACCGAGACGCCCGCCTGCTCGAGCGCACGGTCCAACACGCCGGCGGTGAACGCCGGAGGGTTTGACTGGAAGGCCCGGCCGGAGGGATTGGCCAGGCCACGGTTGAAGGGCAGGGCACTCAGCGGGCCGACGTAGATCGACGGTCGGTAGCCCGACGCGGGCCCGCCGCGGCGCGAGTCGAACAGGGCCTCGTCGCCCACCACTGCACCCGTGACCCGGGTGACGCCGGCAGCGCGGACCTGCGCGGCCAAGGTCTCCACCGACGCGGCGCCCGAGCCGTATGCGCGGCGCACGAAGGCCGCGCTGCCGAAGGCCGGATCTCCACCGCCGCGCACGTAGAGGTTGCCAGAGACCACACCGCCGGAGGGCGCGCCGGCGCTTAGGACACGGGTCTCGAAGGTGGCGTCGGGGCCGAGGCGCCCGAGCGCGGCCGCGGTGGTGAACAGCTTGGCGTTCGAGGCCAGGACCCGCGGCGTGCCGGCGCGACGCGCGTAGAGTGGACGCCGGCCCTCGGCCACGTAGGCACCCGAGGACGGTCCGGCCTGGCGCATCGCACGGTCGAGGGTGCTCCGCAGCGCGTCCTGTGCCGCGGCCGGCCCGGGGACCAGGCACAGCCCGAGGATCGCCAGGCCGAGGGTCCGGAACAGCCGCTCGCGTGAGGTCGCTCCCATCTCGGAGGTAAGGACCGCGGAGGAGCCCTAAGTTGCGATAATCGAGGTCGTGCCAAAGGTGGTGAGCCTCGAGAAGGCCTCGGGCCGTCCCACGAGCGGGGGCCCGGGGGCGCGCCGGCGAAGGCGCCGGCCCCGTACCGCGCTCGTGCTCGGGGGCGGAGGGGTCACCGGCGGCGTCTACGAGATCGGCGCCCTGCGTGCCTTCGACCTGCTGGCCGTCAACCGCACGGCCAACGACTTCGACGTCTACGTGGGCACGAGCGCGGGCGCGATGGTGGCGAGCCTGGCCGCCAACGGGGTCACCCCCGAGGAGATGATGCGGGTGATCAATCAGCAGGCGCCGACGCCCTTCCGCGAGCTGAACATGGGCTCGGTGCTGCGCCCCAACTACCGCGAGCTGGCCCGGACCGCCGCGCTAATGCCCCTGCGCCTGGTGGGCCTGGCCCGCCAGCTCGCGGGCCAGATCGGGACGATGGGAGCGATGGACCTGGTGCTCGGCATGGCCGAGGGCCTGCCCTCGGGGCTCTACGACGGCTCGCCGCTCGAGGCCTACCTCGCCGATGCGCTCGACCAGGCCGGTCGCACCAACGACTTCCGCGGCCTCGCCGGCGAGCTGTACGTGACGGCCACCGACCTCGACAACGGCGAGCGCGTGGTGTTCGGCGGGCCCGGCAACGACGACGTGCCGATCTCGGAGGCCGTCGCCGCCTCCGCCGCCCTTCCGATGGTCTTCCGTCCGCGCGAGATCCGAGGCCGCCACCTCGTGGACGGCGGCATCCGCTCCACCACGAACCTCGACCTCGCGGTCGAGCGGGGGGCGAAGCTCATCCTCGTCATCAACCCGCTGGTCCCCTACGTCAACGACCTCTCGTCGACCATCGACACCCCGGCGGGCACGCGTGTGCGGCGGATCTCCGAGATGGGCTTCGCACAGATCGGCTACCAGTCCTTCAAGCTGCTCGCCCACCAGCGCCTCCACGAGGCCGTGCACCAGTGGAAGGAGCGCTACCCGGGCGTAGACATCCTGCTCATCGAGCCCGATCCGAACGACGAGCTGATGTTCGAGACCAACATCCTCAACTTCACCCGGCGCGTGGACATCGCGCGCCACGGCTTCGAGTCGGTGACGATGAAGCTGGCGCGCGACTACGAGCGGCTGCGCTCGATCCTCTCGCGCCACGACATCGAGATCTCGCTCGCGCGCGTGCGCCGTGTGACCGAGCAGGCCGAGCGCGTCCCCGAGCGCACGCGGGCCTGGCGGCGCATCTTCGAGCAGACGACCGGCGCTCTGCTGCGCCAGTCCGAGGAGGGTTAGCCGAGCCGCCGGCCGGAGGGCGAGCGCTCCGCCGAGCTCCGCGGCTCGCCGCCGGCGGCCGAGCTGAGCGCTGACAGGAGGCGCTCGGTGGCGGCGGCTCCCCGGATCGAGGCGCGCACGTGACGCTCGTCGCCGAGCGGTCCCCCGGCGGCCACCAGCACGCCGGCGCGCTCGAGGCGGGCGGCGAGGTCCGCCCCCGGCACCCCGGCCGCGCGCATCCACACGAAGTTCGCCTGGCTGGGCGGCGCATCGATGCCGATCCCCGGCAGCTCGGAGAGCACCCGCTCCCGTCCCTCGATCACCGATGCACGCCGCCGGAGCACCTCGTCGGTCCCCAGCCTCAGCGCCTGGCCGAGTCCGGCCTGGGTGAGGGCGTTCACCCCGTGCGCGGGGCCGATGGCCTCGAGCAGGGAGGAGGCCTCAGAAGCGCCGACGGCGTATCCGCCGCGCAGCCCGGACAGGCCCCACACCTTCGAGAACGTGCGGAAGACCAGCAACCGCGGGTGGCGCTCCACGAGCGCGAGACAGGCATCGGCGGGCTCTGCGTCCTGGAAGTCGACGTAGGCCTCGTCGAGGAGCACGTGGGCCTGCTCGGGCAGGGCGGCCAGCAGCTCGTCGAGCTCCGCCGAGGGCATGTAGCCGCCGGTCGGGTCGTTCGGGTTCGCGATGGCCAGGACGCGTGTGCGCCCCGAGGTCGCGGCCAGCAGGGCGGCGGCGTCGGGGGCGCCGTCGCGCACGTCCACCGCCACCGGTCGTGCCCCCGCGCGCGAGGCCATGGCCGGGAACAGGGGGTAGGACGGCCACGGCGTGACGAGCTCATCGCCCGGGGAGAGCAGCAGGTAGGCGGCGGTCTGGATGAGCTCCGCCGCCCCGTTTCCGACCGTGACCTGATCGGGTGGGACCCCGTGGCGCTCCGCCAGGCGCTCGCACACGGCGCCCGCGGTGGGATCGGGGTAGCCGTTCAGCCGTCCGCGGGCCATGGCGATGGCCGCGTTCGCCACCTCGGCGTTGGGAAGCTCCGGCCATTCCGTACCGGCCAGGTCGACCGTGGGCAGCTCCGTCAGCGCCTTCGCACGCTCGCGGGCGCGTCGCTCCCTGAGGCCACGATTGACCTCCTCCGGATCGATCTCCGCGTAGCGGCGGTAGTAGTCGAGCAGGCCCACCGGGCTACGGCGTGAGCACGGGACCCGGTCCGCCGAAGACCATGAACCAGAAGAGGTAGCCGGTGACGGCGATGGTCAGCGAGACGACGAAGATCCACTCGAGCGCGCCGTCCTGCTGATCGTGTCCGGCCGCTCGCCGTACGAGCCGCCACGCGTAGTCGATCCGCTTGAGCACGGCGATGCTCACCAACATCGAGGCCAGCATCCCGAGGAAGGCCGACAGCAGGCCGAGCTCCACCCACCCGGAGTAGTACTCGACGTAGGAGCCGATCCAAAGCCAGGCGAGCGGCTGCGGGCCCCACAGCGAGATGCCGAGGGCGCACTCGACGGAGAGGATGCCCACGGCGAGCACCTCGTCGAGCGCGCGTCGCGTCGGAGTCGCCTGCCCGGGAGGGGTGTGGAACCGCACCGGCGCCGTGCCGGGGCGCCGGCGCAGGAACATGCCGCCGGTCTGCTTCGGGTCGTTGAGGGGCACGCGCGTCAAGGGTGGCACACGGGACACTCGTGGACCTCGGGTTGGTTGACCGCAGCGGCGGATCGCGGCGGGGTCGCCCAGGCCTACGCCGCGTACAGCCGCTCGACGTCCGCGGCGTAGCGCTCGACCACGACGTTTCGCTTGACCTTCAGGGTGGGCGTCAGCTCGCCCGCCTCCTGGGTCAGGTCGTCGGCCAGCAGCTTGAAGCGCTTGACCTGCGCGACGCGGCCCACGCGGGCGTTCACCTCGTCCACCGTGCGCTGCACCTCAGCGAGCATCTCCGGCGAGTCGGCCACCTCCTCGACCGCCACGCCGTTCTGCTCGGCGAAGGCCAGAGCCTCGTCGGGGTCGAGGGTGAGAAGGGCGACCAGGTAGGGCCGGCGATCGCCGATCACGACGGCCTGGGAGATCCACCGGCTCTGCTTGAGCCCGCTCTCGAGGTTCGACGGGGTGATGTTCTTTCCGCCGGCGGTGATGATGATGTCCTTCTTGCGCCCGGCGATGAAGACGTAGCCGTCTTCGTCGATCCGGCCGACGTCCCCGGTGAGGAGCCACCCATCGACCAGCGCCTCGCGGGTGGCCTGCTCGTTCTTGTAGTAGCCCTGGAAGATGTTCGGTCCCCGGAGCAGCAGCTCCCCGTCCTCGGCGATCCGCGCCTCGACGCCCGGGATGGTCCTTCCGACCGAGCCGAAGCGACATTCGTCGAGCGTGTTCGCGGTGGCCGCGGTCGAGGTCTCGGTCATCCCGTATCCCTCCAGCACGCGCACGCCGCAGGCGTCGAAGAACTCGAGGGTCTCGGGGGCGATCGGCGCCGCGCCGGTGACCGCCTCCCGCATCCGTCCGCCGAACAGGTCGCGCACCTTGGAGAGCACGAGGCGATCGGCCAGCCGGTGGCGCACCCGCAGGCCGGGGCCGGGCCGGCGGCCCGCGCGCTCGAGTGCGCGCACCCGACGCCCCGTGGCCACCGCGCGGCGGAAGATCTCCCGCTTGATCCCGCCGGCCTCCTCCACCCGGGCCGAGGCGGTGGTGTAGACCTTCTCGAATACGCGGGGCACCGACGGGAACGTCGTCGGCCGGACCTCCGCTAGGTTGGGCACGATCTTCTCGGGGTCACGCTCCCAGTACGCGATCACCCCGCCGAGGTCGATCGCCACGAACTGCACGAGTATCGCGAAGGCATGGGCCAGCGGGAGGAAGAGGTAGACCACGTCGCCGCCGCGGAGCGTCCCGTTCGCCGCCACGGCGTCGGCGACCGCGCGGTAGTTCCCGTGGCTGAGGATGCACCCCTTCGGCGGGCCGGTGGTGCCGGAGGTGTAGATGAACAGGCACGGATCGTCGGGGTCGATCGCGGCCGTGCGCTCGTCGAGCTCCGCCGGGTCGCGCTCCCGCCCGTGCTCGCGCAGGGCCTCGAGCGCGGTGGCACCATCGGGCTCGGCGCCGCCCGGGTCGAAGACGATGACGTGCTCGAGCGCGGGTAGCCGCTCGGCGACCTGACGCACCTTCGCCAGCTGCTCGACATCCTCGACGAACACCGCGCGAGCCTCGGCGTGCTCCAGCACGTAGTGGCACTCCTCGGGGGAGCTCGTCTGGTAGATCGACACCACCGCGGCTCCGGCGCGCAGCGCCCCGAAGCAGGCGAGCGTCCACTCGGGCCGGGTGTTCGCGAGGATGGCGACGCGGTCGCCGCGCTCGAGGTCGAGGCCGATCAGCCCGAGCCCGATCTCCTGCACCGCCTCGGCGAGCTCGGCGTAGGATACGTCGATCCAGCGCCCGTCCACCTTGTGCCGCAGCGCCGGCGCGCCGCCGTGGTGCTCGGCCGAGCGCACGACGAGGTCGGCCATCGTCCTCGAGCCGGAGCCCGCCGGCGGCGGGCTGACCGTGACTGCCTCCAAAGTTCGCTGCCTTCCGTCCTGGCGTGGTGGGCGCCGGGATGTTAGGAGGAGCGGTCAGACGGCCCGGCCGCGCGAACCACCCAAGGGAAAGCTTCAGGACCGGCAACCTTCCCTTGCAGAACAGGGCTGGTGCGATCTCGCCCTGGAGATGCGCCCCTCCCGGTTCGGCTAGACGCGCGCCGAGGCCCCGGCGGCGGACGTAGTGGCGGAGGGCTGCGAGTGCGCCAGTGAGGCGAGGAAGAGCGTCTTGTCGATACGGCCCTGGAAGATCGGCACTCCGAGCTCCATACAGCGAGCGATCACCTCCCGCCGGTGCATGCCGGCCTCGCGCGCGAGCTCGGTGGGCGTCAGGTGAACCGCCATCGAAGCACTTCCTCCTTCTCGCTTTCAGCTGATCCCGGCAACTTACCCGTTGTGCCGGATGGCGCACGGCCGTATCCGCATCTTGCGGACGAACGTCGGCCGCGAAGCGCTCGGGCCCGCGCGTCCGGCACTCAGCACTCGGCCTCGAGCCCGATCGGCGCCCCCTCACACCGGGTTCGGCACCGCCTCGAAGCGGTGCTCCACCCCGAAGCGCTCGGCCAGCAGCTCGCCGAGCCGGCGCACCCCGAAGGTCTCGGTGGCCCAGTGGCCGCCGGCCAGGAACGTGACGCCGCGCTCGCGCGCCTCGGCCATCGCCGGCTCCGAGGGCTCGCCGGTGATGAAGGCGTCGACGCCCAGGGCGGCCGCCTCGGCGAAGTACGACGCGCCGCCCCCCGAGAGCACGCCCACGCGGCGGACCGTCTCCGGACCGCCCTCGAGCACCAGCGGCGCGCGACCGAACGCAGCGCCGCATCGCTCGACGAGCTCTCGGAGGGGGATGCCGCCACCATCGCCGACGCAGCGGCCTACCCACCCGATGGTCCGTCCCCCGTGCTCGGCGAACGGCTCGGCCCGCTCGAGGCCGAGCGCCTCGCAGATCAGCGCGTTGTTGCCCACCTCGGGGTGCGCGTCGAGGGGAAGGTGGTAGGCGGCCAGGGAGAGGTCGGCGGCGAACAGGGCCTCGAGGCGGCCCTTCTGCTGGAGGTCGAGCACTCGAGGCTGCTTGTCCCACAGGATCCCGTGGTGGCAGAGGACCAGGTCCGCGCCCGCGGCAGCCGCGCGGTCGAACAGCTCGCGGTGCGCGGAGACCCCGCTCACCACGACCCCCACCTCCCCGACGCCGGGCACCTGGAGGCCGTTCGGGCCGAAGTCGGGCCACTCGCGCGCGTCGAGGAGCTCGTCGAGGAAGGCGATCAGCTCGTCGCGCCCGGCCACCGTCCGCCACGGTAGAGCACCCGTCGGGTTACCCTTCCTCGATGGTGTCGCGCGTGGACGACGAGGCAGAGGCCGGAGCGGTGCATGGCGCCGGCGGAGAGGCGGAGGAGCCGCCCGCCGAGCTGCTCGGCGACGAGCTGCTCGAGTCCTTGATGGACACCAACCTCTACTCGATGGGCGCGTTCTTCTCCGACCAGCACCCCGAGCTCGTCGACGAGGTCATCGAGTGGAGCGAGGCCATCGAGCGCGACGGGCTCCGCGGGTACGCCGACGACCACGACCTGACCGTCGAGGAGTGCTTCAAGACCCTGCTCACGGGCCTCGCCGTGCGTTACTACAAGGCGGTGGCGGCATGAGCTCGCGCGAGGTCGAGCCGGCGGGACGCGGCGGCCTGGTTCGTCCCCGGCGAGGGAAGATGATCGCGGGCGTCTGCGCGGCCATCGCGCGCCGCTTCGGGATGTCGGCGGGCCTCGTGAGGTTCCTGTTCCTGGTCTCCTGCATCCTGCCCGGGCCGCAGTTCGTCATCTACCTGGCCGGCTGGATCCTGATACCCAGGGAGAGTTGACCGGCACGCTGCCGAGCGCCTCCGGCTCCGAGCCGCTCTCCGTCGAGGCGTCGGACATCACGGTGCGGGTGGGCTCCGGGTCCGGCTCCCGAATCACCTGGGAGCGGCCGAACTTCGTGCTCAGGGACGAGGGTCGTCACCAGATCCTCGCCCGCTCCTCGTTGCGCTTCGAGCTCGGAGAGCTCGCCGCGGTGATCGGCGAGAGCGGGGCGGGGAAGACCACGCTCCTGCGCACCCTCGCCGGGGTCACGAGCCCGACCCGTGGGCAGGTCATGGTCGGCGGGCGCCCGGTGCGCGAGGTGCGCGGCCAGATCGGCTACGTGCCCCAGGAGAGCATCGTGCACGACGGGCTGAGCGTGCGGGAGGCCCTTGACTACGCCGCCCGCCTGAGGTTGCCGATGACCGCACGGCGAGCCGACATCGATGCGGCGGTCGCGCGCGTGCTCGACGAGCTCGACCTCGGCTCCCAAGCCCGTGTGCGGATCAGGAGCCTCTCGGGCGGCCAGCGCAAGCGTGTGGCCGTGGGCACGGAGCTGCTGAACCGTCCCGGACTGCTGTTCCTCGACGAGCCCACCACCGGGCTCGATCCCGCGCTCGAGGCGCGGCTCATGGGTCTCTTCCGCACCCTGGCCGACCATGGGAGGACGCTGGTGGTGGCCACCCACGCGACGAGGAGCCTGAGCCTCTGCGACAAGCTTGCGGTGATCGGCCGGGGCGGCAACCTCGCGTTCTTCGGAGCCCCCGAGGAGAGCCTGCGCTTCTTCGGGGTCAGCTCCTTCGACGCCATCTACCAGGCGCTGCTCGACCGCCCGGCGCACCGCTGGCGCAGCGAGTTCGAGCAGCGCGGGGCGCGGTCGCGGAACGATCTCCCGGCGCACGGGGTGGAGCCCGTCCCGTCCGGCGAGCCTCCGGCCGGGTCCGAGCAGGAGCCCGGGAGGGACAGCCGGCGGCCAACGCCGGCGAGCCCACTGCCCGGGCCCGAGGAGACCTCGGCGCAGCCCGGGAGGAGCCCGCGACGCCCGCTCCGCCGTGTGGCGCGGCACACCCGCGCGCTGTCGGCCCGCTACGCGCGGCTGTTCCTGCGCGACCGCCGCACCCTCTTCCTCCTGCTCCTCCAGGCTCCACTCATCGCCGGGGCGATCGTCTCTGTCTTCGATCCCTCGGTGTTCCTCCGCCGGGACCTGCGCGTCGACCCCGAGCTGGTGGACCTCGCCGAGCGCCTCGGCGCCGATGCTCTGCGCCAGCTCGAGATCGGCTCGCTGCTCGAGCTGCTCAAGGACGCGGGCAGCAACCCGCTCCGGGCGGCGCAGCTCCTGTACGCGCTGGTGATCGCGGCGATCTTCCTCGGCTCGATCAACTCCGCGCGGGAGGTGGTCAAGGAGCGGGGCATCGTGGAGCGAGAGTCCGCCGCGGGCGTCGGGTCCGGGTGCTACCTGGCGTCGAAGCTCGTGGTGCTCCTCGCCCTCGTCGTCGCACAGGTGGCGCTCATGTGCGCCGTCGTCTTCGTGTTCCGGCCTCTGGACGCGCCCGACTCGGCACACGTGATGGTGTTCGGCACGCTGGTCCTGGTGGCCTTCGCCGCGGTGGCGATGGGGCTCCTGATCTCGGCCGCCACCCGGACCCAGGAGCAGGCGATCGGAGTCATCCCCCTCACGCTGATCCCGCAGCTCCTCTTCACCGGCGCGCTCGTGCCCGTGGCACAGATGGGAGAGCCCGTGGCCACGATCAGCGCCGTCGCCTACGGGCAGTCCGCGTTCGCGGGGCTGGGGGCGGCGATCGACCTCAACGCGCGTATCGCCGACAACCCGGCGTTCGCCCGGCTCGACGAGTTCGGCACGAGCTTCTTCGCGGTCGCCCCGGCCGACGTCGTCGCGTCGCTCGGCGGGTTCCTCCTCGC
Organism: Thermoleophilaceae bacterium; assembly: GCA_013695885.1. Taxonomy (GTDB): domain Bacteria; phylum Actinomycetota; class Thermoleophilia; order Solirubrobacterales; family Thermoleophilaceae; genus JACCZP01. Next base: position 10,163 of record JACCZP010000047.1, read on the forward strand.
GTTCCTGCTCCTCACGCTTGTCCTGCTGCCCCGGCGCCGCAAGCCGGCGCGCTAGAGCCGGCGCGGCAAACGGCGGGCTGGCCGGCGGGGGCTCAGGCCGCGGCCGTGGGAAGGGAGCCTCCCTCCCCCAGGGCGGAGCGCAGCGTCTCGGCGAGGGTCCGCGGGCGGACGTCGAACAGCGCGGCCCCCGAGCCGTCGGTGACCACGGTCTCGGTGGAGAGGCCCTCGACCAGAGGTCGGGCCACCCCGGCGTCGACCGAGGTGACCAGCCCGATCCACAGGGCGGAGAGGCGCGGCGAGAGCACGGGCACCGGCAGCTTCGGCCGCGGCGAGCGCCCGAGCGCGGCGGCCATCGCGTCGAGCATCTCGCGGTAGGAGAGCACGTCCGGACCGCCGATCTGCACCTCGCGCCCCTCCGAGGACGGCGTCTCGGGCGCCGCGGCGAGGTAGGTGAGCACATCGTCGATCCCGATGGGCTGGGTGCGCGTGGACAGCCACGACGGGGCGATCATCACCGGCAGACGCTCGACCAGGTGACGGAGGACCTTGAACGACGCGCTCTCGGCGCCCACCACCATCGCAGCGCGGAAGTAGGTGAGCGGCGGCCCCTGTGCGCGCAGGGTCTCGGCGGTCTCGTGGCGGCTGCGAAGGTGACGCGAGGTCGGCTGCTGCCCGAGCCCGCCGAGGTAGACCACCCGTGAGACTCCCTCGTCGGAAGCCATCCGCGCGAATGCGCGGGCGGCAGCGCGCTCGCGTTCCTCGAAGTCCCCGTCGCCTCCGCGGCCCATGCCGTGGATCAGGTAGTAGGCGACGTCGACGCCCCGCCCCGCCCCCTCGAGGGTCTCTGGGCTGGAGACGTCCCCCTCGTGCAGCTCGAGCCCCGCGCTCTCGAGGTGCCCGGCCTTCTCACGGTCGCGCACCAGGCAGCGCACGTCGGCGCCGCCCTCGGAGAGCCGCTCCGCCAGGTGGGACCCCACGAAGCCGGTGGCACCGGTGACGAGCGCGCGCATCTAGGTGGTTACGAGCGCCGAGAGCCCGCGGATGTACCTAGCGCAGTGGCTCGGTCTGGCGGTAGAGACGGGCGGTGACGTCGAACGCCGGCTTGCGCGCGCCGTTCTCCTCGATCAGGCCCTTGTTGTTGAACGGCGGGTTCGGCTGTGGATTGCCGCCGTCCCACTCCGGGCGGACCTTGAAGTCACGGAGGATCCACGCGATCGCCCCGCCGATGTAGGGCTTGTCGTCGTAGGCGCGCACGTGGAAGTCCATGAAGTCGTTCTGGAACTCGAAGGTGCCCTTCTCGTCCACCGGGCCGTTGCGGTTCGACTCGGCTCCGAACTCCGTGACGAACAGCGACTGGCGGGGGTAGGACTTGTGCAGCGAGTCGAAGAACGGCCCCAGGTTGCTGCGGTCGGCCACCGAGCCGCCGGGACCCGGGTACCACCCGAAGTAGGAGTTCACCCCGAGGATGTCGAGCCGGCGGTAGATGCCCGGCCGCGGCAGGCCCGGGTAGCCCGCGAAGTCGATCGAGGTCAGCCGGCTCGGGTCCAGACGGTTGGCCAGCCGGTCGGCCGCGGCCACGTAGGCGTTCTGGTTGTCGGTCGGCCGGGCGCCGAGCTCGTTGGCCACCGACCATACGAAGACCGACGGGTGATTCTGGTCGCGCCGGATCGTGTCCTCGAGGTACCGCAGGCCCTTCTCGCGGACGGACTTCAGCTTGATGAACTGGTCGCCCACCTGGTAGAAGGGGATCTGGTTGTAGATGAGGATCCCGGACCGGTCTGCCATCTCGTAGAACGAGGGGTGCAGCGGGTAGTGCGCACGGGTGACCGTGGCTCCGAGGTCGCGCAGCGAGTTGAAGATCTGGGCGCGCTGCGCCGGCCCGAGGGCAGCCCCCACGCCGGGCGCCTCCTCGTGGATGCTTGCACCCCGCAGCGCCACCGGGCGACCGTTCAGCAGCATGCGCCCCTCGCGGTTGACGTTGAAGGATCGGATCCCGAAGTGGGTGCGGAACGTCGAGCCTCCTGCCGAGGCGCGCGCGCGGTAGAGCTCGGGCGAGCCGGGCTCCCAGAGACGGGGGTTCGGGATCCGCACGCGGGCGCTCACCTGGCGGGTGCCGCGCCCGGGAAGGCTCACCTCGCGGAAGGGCACCCGACGGCCGGCCACGGTCGCGTTCAGGCGGACCGCCCCCCGTCCACCGCCCGCGCGGCGCAGCGTCGCGGTGACCACCGCGGTGGCCGCGCACCGCCGGCAGGGCAGGACCGGCCGGACGCCGAAGTCGACGATGTCGACGGTGCCCACGCGGCGCAGGTAGACCTCGCGGAGGATGCCGTTGTAGTTCCACCAGCCGCCGCCCGGCGCTCCGCTGGCCTGATCGCGGGCGCCCGGGAAGTCGGCGGCCTGGCGGCGGTTGTCCACGCGGACCACCAGGCGGTTGGTTCCGCGCTTCATCTTGCTGGCCGGAATCTCGAACGGGATGTCGTCGCCCTCATGGCGGCCGATCTCCCGGCCATTCAGGTACACCCGGGCGCGGAAGTTCACGGCCTCGAAGCGGAAGACGAAGTTGCGGCCGCTCGGGGGGCGGAAGTCCTTGCGGTACCAATTGACCGTGCCGCGCTGGCTCTCCGGGGAGTTGTCCTCGGCGTTCGAGGCGTTCGGGACGGTGATCCGGCTCCAGCCCTC